>CAMAQS010000011.1 GCA_945860565.1 Chitinophaga pinensis
GCCATTAATACGGTTGTCGCAAATAATACCATTATATCACCAACTACATTTGTGCTGCGTTTGCTCTCAGATGAATCTACGTTTGAAAATAAAAACAATACATTCACAAACAACTTGTTCTATTTAGAAAAAACAATTTATTTTAATGGTAGCAGTTCGGCCAAAAACATCGACTTTCAAAGTATTGTATTTCAGAATAACCTATTCTACGCTGTTCATAAAACAAACTGGACTGGTCCCGATCCCAATGGTGGTGATTATGATGCAGAAGAAATAAAAGGAGTGAAGTTTTTGAATACAATTGTTTCAAATCCACTTTTTAAGGACTATTCCAAGTTTGACTTTAAGCCAAGCAGTGGAAGTCCCGCATTGTCGGCAGGTGCCAATATAAAAGAACCAATGCTAGATTTTTTTGGCAATTCATTTCTAGCGCAGCGTGCTATAGGAGCCATTGAATCAGATGCCAATTCTACAGACGTCAAAACGGTTTCTTTGGTTACAGAATGGATGATTTATCCCAACCCAGTAAAGAATATATTGCATTTGGTATCATCAAGTACTGGCGATTTTGAAGTTGAAATTTTTAGTCAGGATGGAAGAAGTGTATTGAAATCTCATAATGTGAGTCATCTAAATGTTGAAGGCTTAACACAGGGATTATTTTGGGTGAAAATTTCTCAAAATGGTAAAATATTCAATTACCGATTTTTGAAGTTGTAATTGATTTTTTGGTTAGGATAACACATAAAGTTTGACAGAAATATTGATTAGAAATTAGAATGCTAACGGATTACTAGAATTGCAAATTTTTAATCCTAATCCAAACACACTTTTTTGCACCCAATTATTTTTTCTGTTCTTCGTTTTTTAAATTACAGGTGTGCAAATTTCAAGTAAAAATCCGTCAATATCTCGGATATAGCCGACGGTTTGACCCCAAGGTTTTTGTATCGGTTTTTCGGTTAATATTGCCCCAAATTCTAAAGCTTTGTCAATAATAGTTTCAACATTGTCCGCAACCAAAGCCAATTGTATCCCAAAAGGTTTGTCTGATTGAGAGCTTTCTATAAATCCATTTTTCAAATTTGAATTTGCTAATTTTTTTGAGACAAATGAAATAGTAGTCTCTCCTGTTAAAAGTTCCCCATAGTCATTTTCAGGTGTTATAAATTTCCTTTCAAAGCCAAATGCTCTTTCATAGAACACTATTGACTTTGATACATCTGAAACGTATAAAATAGTGTATCCAAATTTTATCATTTTTTCTTGAGTTCTTTAAATTCAAATTTCGCTTAAAAATATTTAAACATCTTGAATCTTTATAAATTTAATTTACTTTATTGGGGTATATTCATAGTTTACTTATCAATAGGTTCAATGATAGATACAATGCCCCTTTTTTTCGCATCAAAAGACCATTGAACTTGCACTACAGTACCTTCAATTTGGTCAAGTAGTAAAAAAGTGTAAATGTTTTCAGTTGGATAGAGTGTAAATCTACCATTTCTAGAAACAATAAGTTATGATTTAAATCAAATTGGATTAATTCTAAATGTACCCCATAAAAAATGCCCTCGATTTTGAGGGCATTTTTTTTATCCTTATAACTAAAAACGCTACAAGTATTTATTAATTATCCAATTTTTGCAATCAAATCAGCAACACGAGCACTATAACCGGTTTCGTTGTCATACCAACCTACTACTTTGGCAGTATTTCCAATAACTTGAGTTAAATCAGCGTCGAAAATGCAACTGTGTTCGTTACCAACGATATCGATACTCACGATAGGATCAGTACAATACTCAAGGATACCTTTTAATGGACCTTCAGAAGCGGCTTTCATTGCAGCATTGATTTGCTCTACGGTAGCAGCTGTTTTCAAATTAACGGTAAAATCTGTTACAGAACCATCTGGAATAGGAACGCGCATGGCGTTTCCATTTAATTTACCTTTTAAATGTGGCATAACCAAACCAACCGCTTTTGCAGCACCAGTGCTTGTAGGCACAATACTGTAGGCCGCAGCTCTAGCTCTTCTCAAATCGCTGTGAGGAGCATCTTGTAAATTTTGGTCAGCAGTATAAGCGTGAATGGTAGTCATAAAACCGCTCTCAATACCGAATGCTTCATCCAATACCATTACCATAGGAGCCAAGCAGTTCGTGGTACAAGATGCATTGCTTAAGATTGTTTCACTTCCGTCTAGAATTGAGTCGTTAACGCCCAAAACAATGGTTTTTAAATCTCCAGAAGCAGGTGCAGAAATTACTACTTTTTTTGCTCCAGCTTCTAAATGCATAGCTGCTTTAACATCTGAAGTAAATATTCCAGTACTCTCAAGAACTACATCAACTCCCATTTCTGCCCAAGGAAGGGTTTTAGGATCTCTAATTGCCAAAGCACGAATTGCTTTGCCATTGATAATTAGGTTGTTTTCGTCTGATGATACAGTTCCATTAAATTTACCATGAACTGAATCATATTTTAATAAATGCGCAAGGGTTGCATTGTCAGTTAAATCGTTAATTGCAACTACTTCAACACCAGGCTTTTGCATTAAAAATTTAAATGCATGGCGCCCGATACGTCCAAATCCGTTAATGGCTACTTTCATTGTTAATCTATTTTTGTGATGCAAAAGTACGATGAATTAATCAAATTATGGTCTTAACCCTTTGGTTTTAAGGGTCTAATTTCAAGATTAACTGAATGGAAATTTGCAGGAGACATCAAGGCGAATACAATATGGTCCGCAACATCCTCTGCTTTTAACATATTATCGTGTGCTTTTATATTTTCTGAATTTCTAAAAAAATCAGTTTTTACAGAACCAGGGTAAACGCATGTAACTTTTACACCAAATTCTCTCACTTCTTTATACAAAGCATCAGAAAATCCCCTAACCGCAAATTTAGTGGCACAATACCCTGAAACTTGAGAATACCCTTCTAATCCTGCTATCGAAGCGATGTTTATTATATGTGATTCAGATTGCTTTTTCATGAATGGAAGTGCAAGCTTACATCCATAGAAAACACCTGAAATGTTTGTATTTATCATAGAGTTCCAATCTTCTACCGACAAATCTTCACATAAGCCGAAGTATCCCAAACCTGCATTATTAATAAGTATATCAATTTGTCCATGTGTATCAACAACAAATTTAAAAGCCGTTTCCATTTGTTCGAATGATTGAACATCGGCATGCAAGCATTTGTAACTCGGATGAGTAAATGTGCATTCACTTCGGCATATACCATAAACAAATGCACCTTGTTCTATTAATTTTAAAACACATTGGTGGCCTATTCCTTTATTGGCACCAGTAATAATCGCAATTTTATTTTTTAAATTCATGGTTTATCGTTTTTTCAATGTTTAATAAGTCTTTTTCGAAGTTAGACCAATTAAAAGGAATACTCTTAATTCGTACTTTGTTGTTTTGAATAGAGTAATCATAGGTTTTATCATAATAAACCAACAATTTATCAATCCAATGTTCAAAATCTTTGTTCTCAAGGGCGGTTATGGCTTCATTTAAATGTTGCCCTCCAAGCCTCTTTCTCAATTGGCTGGTTTTTTCAATGAGTGTTGATATTTCAAAATGTGAATATTCGTAAACAAGTCTCTTTATTCTAGTGTTTTTGTCTACTTCGATGACTAAAATTTTCGATGTGTTAAAATTGTCCCATAATGAATTAGGAATAAAACAAGTGCCAATCAACCGACTTTCATTTTCAACAAGTATTGGCATTCCTAAATCAAATTTACAAACGGTTTCAAAAATCAAATTTTCAAACATTTCAGTACTTGGTTGTGCGGGTTTACCCAAGCCACCAAAAGCACTGCCTTTATGATTGGCTAATTGTTCTAAATCCAAAACTTGAAATTGCTTGGTTGCCAATTTTGTTAATATTTCGGTTTTGCCACTACCAGTACGACCACCTAATATTAAAAACTTATATGGCGCATTAAAAGTATTTTGAACATGTGTGCGATAAGATTTATAACCACCCAGAAGCTGTATGGTTGGTTTTCCAGACCATTGACTTAATGAAGCAGCGATATAACTGCGCAAACCACCTCTCCAACAATAAAACGCAAGTGGTTTAGAATCGCTTTGTAATTGAATATATTTGCTATATAACTGACTCATATTAGGACCCACCAATTCGAGTCCTCTTTTTACAGCTTCAATACGTCCCATTTGCTTATAAAGCGTTCCAATCTCTGCTCGCTCCGCGTCATTCAGCAGGGGTACGTTTATGGCATTTAAAATATGTCCTTTTTGAAATTCACTTTCACTGCGAACATCAATAAGGGTTAAATTATCTCTTGTTTTTAAGAAGTCCCCAATACTGACTGTCCTTATTACGGACATAGCGTGGAAATTTCTTCTAGAACGGTTCTAAAAGCAATAAATTTATCTCCAAATTTCGCAATGGTCTTTTGTTGTAATGCTGAACCATGCTTTTCTCTATATTGGGTCAATAGCTCAATAGAATTACAACTGTATTGTATGGCGTAAGAAATTTCATGTTTTTCATCGGTTAAATTCAAAATCTTTAAAATTTTGGATTCTATAAAATGTTGAGTCGATAATACTTCTGGAATGTGCTCCGTTAGCATCCATTCTAACCAATCAGATTCGATTTGTTCGTCAACAACACATGTTACGTTGTAAACAATCATAATTCAGATATTCTTATTTTGTAAGATTCCATTATAAGATTGGCAAGCAATTTTTTTGAAGCTGTATCTGCAGCTTCGAAAGCAGAGCTTTCATTGTCAGCTTCTATTTCTAAGGTAATAAATCGTCCAACACAAACTTCCAGAACGTTATTTAAACCAATAGACGACATGCTATGAGTTACCGCTTTTCCTTGTGGATCTAATAAGCCTTTTTTCGGCAATACTTCTATTTCAGCTAAGAATTTCACAATACAAAAATACTGTAAATTCCTTCTTTGACTGTAAATTAGCAAAAAATTATGTTACGAAATTGCTTTATTACAATTTCCCTCTTGGGGATGTTATTGGTTCTGTCTTGTAAAAATCCCAAAAAAACGAGTACCAACGATTCAAATAATACTGAGATTATTGACACTTTAAACAAATTATCGGGTTACGTTTCTTCTGGTGAAAATTATATACTCAAACAAGTTTCAAAAAAACCATTGCTTCTAATTGGTAAAAATTATGAAACAGAACATAAGAATATTTCAACCTTAATTATTGGTACCTTGAATGTTTTAAATGAATTTTTATTGTCCAATAAAATTAAAATGGACGGTTCAATAATGTGTGTTTACGATAAAATTCCCACCGAAAACGAAAAAATCAAGATTTTTGTCGGTATTCCAATTCAAAAGGAAACGAAAGTGAAATCTGATTTTGTATTCTTGAAAATTCCTGGAGGGAGTTATCATAAAGCAACGGTAAATTTAGGACTTGGTAAAACCACAAAAATGTGGGGTTTAATAACACAAAATTTAAGAAATAACGGTTTTGAAATCCCACTTCCAATTTATGAATATCCGTCGGATGCGAGAAATTTTAATATGACCACTGAAATCACACATTCTAATCTTTTAATTCCTGTTAAATCACAAAAATGATAATTCCACCTTATCTAAAATCTGGTAATACCATTGCTTTAATTGCACCTTCAAGATTTGTAGAAAGTGAAAATATTGATGCCTTTAAAATATGGGCGGAAAGTCAAAATTGGAACGTTTTGGAAAGTCCAAATTTGTATTCTAGAGAGAATCAATTTGCAGGATCTCAATCTTTGAGAATTGAAGATATTTCTTGGGCATTAAATCATAGCAAAATAAAAGCTGTTTTTGCTTGTCGGGGGGGATATGGGAGTATGCCATTACTCGAGTCGTTAAAAACGATAAACTTTACTAAAAATCCGAAGTGGTGGATTGGCTTCTCTGATGTAACTGCGTTGCATTTTTTGTTTCAAAAACAAGGTTTATCCTCTATTCATGGCCCTATGCCTTTTCAATTTAACAAAGGAGATAATATCTCAATTGAGAATTTCAATCATTTAAGTTTAACATTACAAGGGAAAAAGTCCATTATTCATAAAGTCACTTTAAATGATGGCTTCAATTTAAGAGATTTTTCCGGTGAACTTTGGGGGGGGAATTTATCCATTGTTTTTGCCATGTTATCGGCCAATATTTTTCCTGATTTTACCAATAAAATTATCTTTTTAGAAGATCTCGATGAATACTATTATCACATTGATAGAATGATCGTTGCTTTAAAATTAAGGGGTGTTTTTGAGCAATGTAAAGGTATTTTAATTGGTTCAATGATAGATATGCATGACAACGCGATACCTTTTGGAAAAACAACAACTGAAATAGTATTGGATGCAGCGAAGGATTATAATGTTCCCATTATTTTTAATGTCCCTTGTGGACACGGCCCTAAAAATATTGCATTAAAAATGGGAATGAATTGTACCTTTGACGGCAGTATTTTATTTCAAGATTAATCGTGATTTCAAGTAAAACATATATTGCACTAACAAAATTTGCCATTGTTGGAGGATTCTCGTTTTTTATAGATCTTTCTGTTTATTATTTATTGAGTCAAACTATGCAAACCTTTATTGCGAAAAGCTTGGGTATTGTATTGGCCACTTGGGTGAATTATCAATTAAATAAACGTTGGACATGGGGTCAAAAAAACAAAAACAAAGATCGTTTTGCTCGATATATTGCACTGTATACATTTAGTGGAATATTGAACGTAATATCAAATGAGATTTTTTTATCACATATTCCCATCGCAGATTTAACCCTGAATTTGAATTACCCAAGTCAAAATTTGAACACCGATATTTTTGCAGTAAAAATCAATAAATTTTTTGCGGTGATATTTGCAACTGCCATTGGTATGATGATGAATTTTATAGGTCAAAAAATTTGGGTTTTTAAGGAAAAAATAAATTGATTGCGTTATCATCTCCGTTAATGTTAACTTTGTCAATAACATTTTAATTTAATTTATGTCTTGTTCATCATGTGGAACTAAAAGTGGAGGAAGTTGTTCGCCCGCAGGTTGTAAAAGTAACGGAACGTGCGGTACTAGTGGGTGTAATGCTTTAAATGTATATGATTGGTTTAAAGATATGGATTTGCCGGAAGGCCATACACCTTTTAATATCGTAGAGGTTAGGTTTAAAGGAAGTAGAAAAGAATTTTTTAGAAACAGCAATAATATAGATTTATTCTCTGGCGATCAAATAGTTGTCGAGAGTTCTGTTGGTTTTGATATTGGTACCGTTTCAGCTACCGGTGAAATAGTTAGACTTCAATTAAAGAAATATCGTGTGCGTGAAGATTCAGATGAAATGTTAAAAGTTTTGAGAATTTCCAACGAAAAAGAATTAGAGAAGTTAGCGAGTTGTAAAGAACGCGAAGACGAGACTTTGGAAAAAGCAAGAACCATCTCATTTGAATTAAATCTTGCCATGAAAATTAGCGATATTGAAATTCAAGGCGATGGTAGAAAGGTGATTTTCTTCTATACAGCCGAATCTAGAGTTGATTTTAGAGAACTAATCAAGAGATATGCCGATGAGTTTAAAATGAAAATCGAAATGCGTCATATTTCTTACCGAGAAGAAGCCTCTCGTTTAGGGGGGATTGGTGATTGTGGTAGGGAATTATGCTGTTCCACTTGGTTAACAGATTACAAACAAGTGAATACCGGCGCTGCAAGGGTGCAAAATTTAAGTATCAACATGGAAAAATTAGCCGGTCAATGCGGTCGACTTAAATGTTGTTTAAATTACGAATTAGATACCTATTTGGAAGCAGTTGATGAGTTTCCTAAAGCTAAAATTGTGAAATTAGATACTGTAAGTGGAACTGCTTTTGCCCGCAAAACAGATATTTTAAAACGTTTAATTTGGTTTTCTTACGATGATAGTCAAACTTGGGTTCCTTTACCAGTTAAAAAGGTAAATGAATGCATGGAAGAAAATAAAAATGGAGTGAAAGTAGCCATTTTAACTGATTTAGCACCAGCCAATTTGATTCTGGAAAAAGCCATTAATGATGGAAGCAATTCTGATTTTATTGATAATTCAGAGCTAATGAAAGAAGATGCATTTAAAGATTTGGCCAATTTAAAGTCTAGTAAAAATAACAATAGAGACAATAATTCTAAGAGGAATAAAAACCAATCGCGCCCTTCGAATAATAACAACCGCCCACAAAATCAAACTAAACCCTCGAGTTCCTCAAATTCGTCTGATCTATCTAAACCAACGAGTAATCAAAACCAAGGCAATACAATTATAAAAGATCAACCAAAAAACAACAATCAGAATAAATTCAAAAAACCCAAATTCAAACCAAAAAATAATTCTTCTGATATAAATAAAAAGCCAGAATAAATTCTGGCTTCTTTATTATTTGCGATTTTCGCGTCGTTTTTTATGATTTTCCTTCATAAGCGATTTAGCCTTTTCTTGTTGCTCTTTTGTTAAAATGGAGTTTAGTTTTGACCGATGCTCTTTTCTGTTATTTTTTCTTTCTACTTTGTTTTCCTTTGTTAAGGATTCATTTTTGGTTACAAATTCTAAATTAGCACTTCTAACTTGTGATTCTTGTTCTGCTGTAAGGGCCAATTCAGTTTTCATTTTGGCCGTTAACTTATCGGCTTTTTCTTGGGTTGATAATTTTCCTTTCGGGTCGTTTTGTGCATTTAGCATACCGCTAATTGCCACAATTGTTAATAATAGAAACTTTTTCATATCTGTTTGTGTTAATTACTTCTTTGACGAACTTTAATCAAACAGGTTTAATCTGAAAAGAACGAACTAGATGAAAACACACAATTAAACGATGAAGCCCTTAACGACTCAAATACATGCTTTTTTGTTTGTACAAATCCCTGAAAACAGGGTCTTTGGTATCTTTAAAAAAGAGAATTGCTTCGCCTGTACTTTTCATTTCAGGGCCCAATTCCCGATTTACGTTAGGGAATTTATCAAAACTAAAGACGGGTTGTTTTATGGCAAATCCTTCAGGTCTGGCTTTAAATTTAAAATCACCAACCTTATTAACGCCTAACATAATTTTCATCGCCATGTTAATGTATGGTATGTCGTATGCTTTGCATATAAATGGCAAAGTGCGTGATGCACGTGGATTCGCCTCTAAAACATAGACTTTTTCATTTTTGACCGCAAATTGAATGTTTAACAATCCAAGTACATTCAATGCCCTAGCAATTTTAATGGTATATTCCTCAATCTGTGCGATAACATTCTCACTTAAACTAAACGGAGGCAAAACAGCACTACTATCTCCACTATGGATTCCAGCAGGTTCTATATGTTCCATCATTCCAATGATGTGTACATCTTCACCATCACACAAACAATCTGATTCAGCTTCTTCCGCACGATCTAAAAAATGATCAATCAATACACGATTTCCAGGTAAATCTCCCAGTAATTTAACAACTGCAGTTTCTAAGTCCTCGTCGTTTATTACAATCACCATACCTTGACCACCTAAAACATAACTCGGTCTCACCAAAACGGGGTATCCTACTTTATTCGCAATTTCAATCGCTTCGTCAGCGTTTACAGCAACACCGTATTTCGGATATGGAATTTCCAATTCAGCAAGTAAATCACTAAATCTACCTCTATCTTCAGCAATATCCATGTTTTCAAAGGTTGTTCCTATGATTTTAATCCCCTTTTCATGAAGTTTTTCTGCAAGTTTAAGTGCAGTTTGACCACCCAATTGTACAACTACACCTTCTGGTTTTTCATGCTCAATAAGTTCCCATAAATGTTCCCAATAAACGGGTTCAAAATACAATTTATCAGCAATGTCGAAATCTGTACTAACGGTCTCAGGATTACAATTTAACATGATGGCTTCATAACCTGCTTCTCTTGCCGACAATATACCATGAACACAACTGTAATCAAATTCAATTCCCTGACCAATTCTATTTGGACCACTACCCAAAACAATGATTTTCTTTTTATTGTCAGATTTACTTTCGTTTTCTGATTCAAAAGTTGAATAATAATAGTTTGTAGGACTAGGAAATTCAGCGCTACAAGTATCCACCATTTTATAGGTTCGTTTAATTCCCAATTTTTTTCGGGTTTCATAAACTTCTTCTGCCATGGTATTTCCACCTAATAACCAAGCTATTTGTTCGTCGGAGAAACCTTTTTCTTTGGCTATTTTTAGAAGAGAGTAGGGGATATTGTCAATTTTATATCGCTTTACTTCATTTTCAGTTTTTACTAAATCGTGAATCTGTTCTAAAAACCATCGATCAATACGGGTGATTTTTTGAATCGATGTAATCGGAACACCCAATGAAATCGCATCATGAATTTGAAATATTCTGTTCCAACTTGCATGTTCTAAACCATAAATAAGTTCCTCAAGATTTTTACTGCTCTTACCATCTGCACCAATACCGTGTCGCCCAATTTCTAAACTTTGGCAAGCCTTTTGTAATGCCTCTTGAAAACTTCTACCAATTGCCATTACTTCACCCACACTCTTCATTTGTAAACCTAATTCTTGATCAGATCCGGGAAATTTATCAAAATTCCATCGTGGGATTTTTACAATAACGTAATCTATTGCAGGCTCAAAAAATGCACTTGTAGTTTTTGTTACAGGATTTTTTAATTCGTCTAAGTAAAATCCAATTGCCAATTTTGCTGCAATTTTTGCAATAGGATAACCAGTAGCCTTAGAAGCTAAAGCAGAACTTCGACTTACCCTTGGATTTATTTCTATTGCAATTATTTCTTCATCCGCTGGATTTACAGAAAATTGAACATTACAACCACCCGCAAAAACCCCCATTGAACGCATCATCTTAAATGCTAAATCACGCATTCTTTGAAATGTGGTATCACTTAGTGTCATAGCTGGGGCAACAGTAATACTATCTCCTGTATGAATTCCCATAGGATCAAAGTTCTCTATGGTACAGATTACGGTAATATCGTCTTTACTGTCTCTTAAAAGTTCTAATTCATATTCCTTCCAGCCTAAAACTGCCTTTTCTACTAGTACTTCATGCACCGGACTGGCTTCTAAACCCCTAATTAGCGCTTTGTCGAAATCCTCTTTTTTATGCACAAAACTTCCACCACTACCGCCCAATGTATAACTAGGACGAATTACCAAAGGAAATCCAATTTTTTGCGCTATTTCTTTGCCTTCCAAATAGCTGTTTGCAACTTGACTTGGTGCAACACCTATCCCCAATTCTACCATTAATTGGCGGAATTTTTCTCTATCTTCCATTTTATCAATGGCTTCGATATTTACACCTATGATACGAACATTGTATTTTTCCCAAATACCAAGTTCTTCGAGTTCTTTTGCTAAGTTTAAAGCCGTCTGTCCACCCATAGTTGGCAATACAGCATCTATATCTTGTTCTTTTAAGATACTCTCAATGCTTACTGAATTTAACGGTAATAAATAGATATGGTCGGCATTGATTTTATCTGTCATAATAGTCGCAGGATTACTGTTTATCAATGAAACTTTAATTCCTTCTTCTCTTAGACTTCTAGCAGCCTGTGAGCCTGAGTAATCAAATTCACAAGCTTGTCCTATAACAATCGGTCCACTGCCAATTATCAATACGTGTTTTATAGAGGGGTCCTTTGGCATAATTGCAAAAATTTCACAAAATTAGATTACTTCTATTAAAATTAACAGTTTTGTTGATAAATGAACAGCGATTTAATTTAAAAGCAAAAAGCTGAAGTATTCTAAGAAAAACAAAATCCAATATAATTTATAAAATTTCTTCAATGATGTTTGGTTTGAAATATCCGTTTTTAATGCCATAATCACAAACGCTACGAATGTAATAATGTGAAATACAATGAAATATAACAAACCAAATGGTAAATGCGCTTGGTTAGTTTGTGTGTAAATATCGTTATTAAGATAATTTAAAATCCCCCAAAAAATAAGAAAAAGATAACCAGCTCCTACAGTGGTTGTCCCTAAATTCATGGCTGTTTTTCTCGAAAATCTGACTGCTACTGTACGAATATTGTATTTTAAATCTCCTTCTGTGTCAGGTAAATCCTTAAACCAAGCAATCCCTAAACTAAAACAAGTCATAAACACCGTCAATGGCAACATCCAGAATTCTACAATAAATTGCCCTTCTTTAAATTGAATGAAGTGAAGTGCCACACCCACATTTACCAATGGCCCTCGAACCAATGAAATGGCCATTGCTGCCCAGAAATGAAAACGTTTAAAACGAATAGGCGGAATGGAATATGCAGCTCCTAAAAGTAGAATGGTGAATATCAAACATCCAAAATAAAAACTTAAAAAAAAAGAGATGATTAATGCCATAAACAGCCCAAAAAATGAAATTATTTTGCCTTGTTTTAAAGTCAAATCACCTGTTATTAATGGTAAATTGGGCTTATTAAGTGCATCTATATCACGGTCGTACACTTGATTTATTCCGGTAATAAAAAGATTGCAAGCCAAACATGCGAAAAGAGTTTGTAAATAAAAAATAATTGAATTTGAATGTAATGCTTCTTCAAATTTGAATACCAATAAAAACAAAATACTTATGCTTATAATACTACCAATGATAGTATGGGGTCTGCTAAATTTCCAAACAGATTTAAAAAAATTATTCCTTTTCAATTCCATACAAAGTTCAGTAAATCCATGGATATTTGCTTAAATGTGGGAATTATTTAAAATCCAGCTAGTTGGTATCGTATTGAGCATATTTTGTACAGTATATTGGTCTAAATTATATCCCAAACACTTATTTTTATCCCGAAAAATATTACACATTTTGGTAATTTCGCTAAGCGGAAATATCATTTTTTTGCTTCCAGATGAATATTTAAAAATCGTTATTATAATTATATCAATTTCGAGTTTTATTCTGTTTTTTCTGGTTCAGAAGGGATTTTTTAAATCAGATCAACGAAAAAGTTGGGGCATTTTTTATTTTCCCGTTGGCTTATTATTTCTGTTGCTGGTATTTCCAAATGAACGCGAATTAATTGGAATTGCATACTATATTTTGGCTTTTTCAGATGGCTTTTCAGCTATATTTGGACGATTGTCGCCTATTTGGTTGCCCTCCAAATTTCGGAAAATCAATCATATAAATTGGAGTCCTGATTCGAAAACAATGATCGGATCAATGGTATTTGCTTTATCTACGGCATTGATTTTATGGTTATTTCTTTCCGCTGATGCAGCCTCCAATTTTAAAAATCTGGTTGCAGTAATTTGGTTTATTGCATTAATTTTAATGGGAGTGGAATTATCTGCATCCAAAGGTAGCGACAACCTTTTTGTTCCCATATTTGGGTTTTTGTTTTTGCATAATATCGAAAATATTTTTCTTATGTTAAATGAACATCTCATTTACTATTTACCCTTATTACTCATGGGTATTGTTTTCATAAAAAAATTCAATTGGTTATCTAATTCTGGTATTTTCCAAGCAATTTTATTATTGACTTCAATGGTTATGGCTAAATTTACACTATTGCCAATATTGTTGTTTTTTATATTGGGTTCTATTTCAAGTAAATTAAATAAAGTACAGAAATCAGATAGCAAACATGGTAAGGCCCGCGATGGGTATCAGGTTCTTGCAAATGGAGGTGTTGTTTTATTATTGGCTTGGTTAAAAATTGAATCTCAAAATGAAATATTTAGTATACTCATGTATGTTTCAATTTGTATTTCTATGGCCGATACATTTAGCAGTGAATTTGGTATGAAATTCGGTGGCCAACCATGGGATATAATTAGATTTAAAAGAATAAATCAAGGCTTGAGCGGTGGAGTTAGTTTAGCTGGAACCATTGCATCATTTATGGGGGCAGGGATTATTTCTTTATGTTATTTTTACCTCCATTCTGATGGCTTTGTGACTTTATTAATCTTATTTAGTGGTGTAATGGGCTCTCTAGTTGATAGTGTCTTAGGGAGTTTATTTCAACCGAAATTTAAATCGGAATTTGGGGAAATTATGGATTTTGGAAAAAAAGAAGACAGAGTTTCGGGATATGCTTTGTTTTCAAATGATTTTGTAAATTTTCTAAGCAATGTAATCGTAACTGGTTTGTCTTATTTTGCGATTTTAGTTTATTTTATGTATTTATTTGGTTGATTTTAATCTAAAATCACAAATTGGAAAGTTTTGGTTCAATTTTTGTGGGATTTTTTCCTTTGGTAGATTTAACAAAACAAGAGAATATTTTTTCTCTCTTTGGGGGAGAAAGTGTATTAAATTGTATACAATGTATAAATAATCATTAGCTGATTATGCGATTTCAAATATATTCGCAGACATCTATTGATTATTTTTAATCTTAAATCACGCAATTAATAGACTAATTAAATATGAAAATGAAGAGTACAATCCGAATAAATCAAAAACTACTTTTGTATTTTAACCGATGTGTAAGTCAAATGGTTACTCACGTTAAAATGATGGTTTTACTTGTTGTAATAGGTTTGGTTTTGCCAAAATTAAAAGCACAATCGATTAGTATTATATCCTCAACTCAACCTTCCTGTTTTGGTGGAAATAATGGAAGTATCACTGCTCAAGTAATTGGAGGTACAGCAGATTATCAGTTTGAAATAGATTCGGGACAGGCAATTTTAACTTATTTCGCATTACAAGTTTCAAATTCATTTACTTTTAATAATCTACGTTCGGGTATGAGTTATACCATTCGTTGTAAAGACCTCAATGGTGGTGGTGGGCCATATTCTAGTGCTATTGTGAATCTTTCGCAACCAAGTAGTTTATTAAAACCGAATGCATCTAAAGTTGATGTTCTATGTAAAGGAAACAGCACTGGTTCTGTTTCTTGTGTTCCTTCAGGTGGCGGAAATGTGGTATCTTATTTTTGGTCGCCAATAGGAGTTAATACCCAAACAGTAAATTCTCTTCCTGCTGCGGTTTATACAGTCACCGTAACCGACGACAATGGTTGTTCTCAAAGTGAAATAATTGAGATTTTGGAGCCTTCATTTAATTTATCTGCAACAGCGCCATCAAATCTAAGTTCAAATGTATCTTGTAATGGTGGTAGTAATGGAAGTGCTACTTGTGTTGCAATTGGTGGAACATCGCCTTATACTTACAGTTGGAATACAAGCCCAGTTCAAACAAATGCTGTAGCAACTAATTTAACGGCGAATAACTATATATGTACTGTTAAAGACAATAATAATTGTCAAACCACTGCGAGCATAACTATTACACAACCTACACCAATTGTAGTTACTACTACTCCAACAAATTCATTGTGTAATGGTAATAGTAGTATCAGTTTCTCAGCAACTGGAGGTGTAGGAGTGATAAATCAATTTGACATAAACAATGCGGGTAATTTTTCAATTATTTCCTCAATTTCTAATTTAGTAGATGGGAATTACATAATTACAGCGAAGGATGCAAATAATTGTTTAAAATCTAGTTCCGTTACCATTACCCACACAGACAATGTAGCCCCCACAGCCATTGGCAAATACATAACATTAAATTTAAATTCTTCTGGAACTGCATCTATAACTGCATCATCAGTTAATAACGGAAGTAACGACAATTGCAATGCAGTGCTATCTATCGATAAATCAAGTTTCACCTGTTCTGATACAGGTCAAGTACCTGTAATTTTAACTGCAACAGATCCTGATGGACGTAAAGATACAGCTTTGGTATATGTCCTTGTTAAAGATATAACCCCACCAGTAATTGCAAATTATGCCCTTACTAAAGTGTACATTAACAATTTAGGTGCTGGTACTTTAACCGGTTTAATGCCAGATAGCGCATCCACAGACGAATGTGGAATTTTTAAAAGAACAGTTTGGCGTCAAGCATTTCAATGCACCGATGCCAATCAAAATTTTTCAGGAAATTTTGAGGTGAGAGATATCGCAGGCAATATCTCCAATAAAACAATCACAGTTAGAGTCTTGGATACACTTAGACCAACTACTTTGGTCGTTAAAAACATCAATGTTTATCTTAAACAAACAGGAAAAGATACAATTGGTTATGCGGATCTATTTACCAGTGCATCAGACAATTGTGGAATCAGTAAAATTTATATCTCAACTGCCAGCGACAGTGTTTTTGATTGTTCCAAAAAAGGAATTAATAAAGTAAAACTTTTTGTTGAAGATGCTTCTGGGAACAAAAGATGGTCGGAATCTACAGTAACAGTTCTAGATACCTTAAAACCCGATTCATTGAAAGTTCAAAATGTAACCTTGTTTCTAGATGTTAATGGAACAGCCACTCTCCACGATACCGATGTGGTTAAATATACGAGAGATAATTGTGGAGTTGTAGATACAACATTGCAAAAATACAGTTTCGATTGTTCCAATTTAGGAAACAATAATTTAAAGGTAACCATTGCTGACGCCTCTGCAAATAAACTTGAAAAAACAGTTAATATCACGGTTTTAGATACCATTAAACCAACTCCAATTGTAGTTAAAAGCCCACTGGTTTATTTGGATAGTTTTGGCAATGCCAGCCTCACATGGATGGATGTATTTACCAGTTCATCAGATAATTGTGGAATCACAAATTGGTTTTTAACGGATTCAGTTTTTACCTGCTCAGATACGGGTACATTTAAGATTACCGCTACAGTCGCAGATGCTTCGGGAAATGTTACCACCAAAGAAGCAACTGTAATTCTAAAAGATACCCTTGCTCCTTTCAATTTAATATTGAAAGATACGGTTTATGCTTTCCTAGATAATTCAGGCAATTATAAAATCAATAACCTGGATGTTATTCTTAACGTAGAGGAAAATTGTGCAATCAGTAAAGTTGTTTATTCCGATAGCATTTTCAATTGTTCAGATCTTGATTCTTTTAGAATTTTTGTGGCTATCTACGATTATTCTAATAACCTAACTTTTGATTCATTTGAATTATTGTTATTTGATTCCACACCACCTATTGCAAAGTCCCATACAAAAGATACATTTTATTTAAATACTTCTGGTGCTGTCAACATAACACCTTTTGATATTGACAATGGTAGTTCAGATAACTGTTCTGGATTTTCAAGGTCTATAAACATTAGTTCATTCTTTTGTAACAGTGCAAGCAAAAGAACAAATGTAATTTTAACAGTAACAGATGCGTCTGGCAATGTTTCAAAAGATACAAGCGATGTACTTATTTTAGACACCGTAAAACCCATCATTATTTTAAAGAATCCTAAACTTTACCTTAATTCTGCAGGTAAAGACACTTTGCATTTGTGGCAAGTAGATGGAGGTAGTTATGATAATTGTACAATAAAAAGAAGAACTTTAAGCGATACTCTTTTTGATTGTTCAAAGGTGGGTAATAGAAGTATCAACTTTATAGTTGAAGACATTAATGGCAATATTTCTATGGCGATTTTAAATTTCCAAGTTTTGGATACCATTTCACCTGTTTTAACAGTTAAGAATACAACCATTTTCATTGACACTTCTGCAAAAGCAACTTTGAAGGAATCCGATGTCGTAATATCTAAAACAGATAATTGTCAAACAGACAGCCTTCTATTAAGTAAAATTATTTTTAATTTATCCAATGTCGGTAACAACAATGTAGTGGTTACATTAAAAGACAAAAATGGCAATGTCGTTAAAAAGACAGTTATTGTAAACGTAGTAATCGGTGATTCAGACAATGACAAAATTCCAGACTATATCGAGAAAAATAAAGATACTGATATGGAGGGAATTTTGGACTATTTAGACCAAGATTCTGACAATGATGGTTTAATTGATAGTGCCGAAAATAATAGTCTAGCAACATTAATTGATACCGACAATGATTTAATTCCAAATTACTTAGATTTAGATTCAGATAATGACGGTATTAACGATGTGATTGAATTAAATGTTGCAGACTTGGATTCTAACGGAATAAAAGATAATTTAAATCTGGTAATTTTTGTAGCAGTTGATACCGATTTAGACGGACTTTCAGATTATAAAGATTTAGATTCAGACGCTGATGGATTAAAAGATCTTTACGAAAGCTTAAAGAATTATACAGATGCCAACAATGATGGTATTGTAGATGGAATTGACAGTGATTTAGATGGAATATTAGATAATGCAGATAAATATGTTGGATTTGGAGATAAATTGGATATCTATCCCGTGGATACCGATAAAGATCTAATACACGATTGGCGCGATACCGACTCGGATGGAGATAAAATTCCAGACAAAGTAGAAACTTTTGCCGATTTTGATGTGGATGGGTTTCCCAATTATAGAGATCTAGATTCAGATGGTGATTCTATTAAGGATAGCATAGAAGCAGGTTCAAATGGCAATATTCCTGTAGATACCGATGGTAACAATGATCCAGATTATTTAGATTTAGATTCTGATGACGATAAGATTTTGGATCAACTTGAGGCAGGTTCAGACCCTAATAATCCTGTTGACACTGATTCAGATGGATCTTATGATTTTAGAGACTTAGATTCAGATGATGATTCAATTTCGGATGAATACGAAGCCGGTACCGATCCCAACAACCCCGATGATTCGGATTCAGATGGTATTTATGATTTCAGAGAGACAGATTCAGACAACGATGGTATTTCTGATAAAAATGAAGCAGGTTCTGATCCATTAAATCCATTGGATTCCGATGGGGATGGATTGGATAATTTTAGAGATCCAGATTCTGATAATGACGGTATCAGTGATAAGGTAGAAGGTGAAATAGATACCGATGGTGATGGAGTGAAAAATTATATTGATGTAGATTCCGATAATGACGAAGAAACAGACAGTAGAGAAGGTACTAAAGATCAAGATGGAAATGGAATACCTGATTACATAGATGCCCAGATTAGAATACCAGAAGGCTTTTCTCCAAACAGCGACGGCGTAAACGATTTGTTCTATATCAAAGGATTACAAGTCTTTACCAAAGCAGAAGTAATTGTGTTTAATAGGAATGGACAGGTTGTTTTTGAATCGTCTAGACCATACAACAACAAATGGGATGGTTCTAATCAAT
This sequence comes from Chitinophaga pinensis, assembly GCA_945860565.1. Classification (GTDB taxonomy): domain Bacteria; phylum Bacteroidota; class Bacteroidia; order NS11-12g; family UBA955; genus VMCP01. Next base: position 19,120 of record CAMAQS010000011.1, read on the forward strand.
CCAATTTGCCAATTGCCGGTGATCTTCCAGAAGGTCTTTATTATTACGTGTTTAAATTTAATGGTCAGAACAGAGAGCCAATTACAGGTAATTTTTATATCAAACGCTAACAGTTAAAATCGAAAAAAATGAGAAAAATACTTTTAAACCTAATAATAAGCACTTATTTTATGTTAGGTTGCATAATAAATACGAATGCTCAACAAGAGCAAATGTATTCCCATTATGATTATAATACATTGGCCATAAATCCAGCTTACGCTGGGGCTAAACAAACATTTGTCGCCAATAGTCTTGCTCGCCTTCAATGGTTAAATTTGCCCGGTGCACCAAGATATTATAATTTAGGAGTGCATAGTCCACTTGTAAAAGATTTTGGAGTCGGTCTAAATTTACAAACTGGTTCTTTGGGAAAGTTTAAAAATGCAAGTCCTTTATCAGAAACGCAAATTGCCGGTAGTATTGCTTATAATAAACAACTAACAGAAAATTTAAGATTAGCAGTTGGATTAAGACTCGGAGTATATAATTACAATATCAATCTATCTCAAATGCAACTTTACGATCAGTCTGATGCCGCTTACAAAAACAATGATATAAATATTACTGCCCCATTAACAGGGTTTGGTGTTTATTTATATTCAGAGAAATTCTTTACAGGAATATCGGCTCCAAGAATGTTGTTTATTCCAACTGAATTGAAAAATGATATAAATATTCAATTGATAGCTGTTACACAATTTTATGGGTTTGCAGGTTATGTTTTTGACGCTTCACAAGATTTAAAAATTAAAACAACCACTCAAGTTAAAGTCGCCCAAGGTATTCCCGTTCAAATAGATTTAAATGCACATGCAATTTATTTAGAAGATTATTCAGTTGGATTATTTTACCGAACTGGTGGTGAAGCTGGTTTGATGGCAACTGTTAACTTAAATCCAAATTTTACCGTAGTTTATTCTTATGACCACCGATTGGCACCATTAAATACTTATGTTAATGGTTCTCATGAATTTGGCCTACAATATAAGATTCCCTATGTTTCAAATAGTCGTGTAAGAGTACCTAGATATTTTTAAAATGAGAAAAAATTTAACCATTCAAAAATTAGTTAATCCCAATGTTTTCATGTTGTTATTAACCTTTTTTACCTTAAACCAAACCTTCTCTCAAGCTTCTTTAGTAAACAAACTAAATCAACATAAATATGCTGAAATCGTTCGGCGAAACAATAACAAGACACGGTCAAAATTTAATGATTATTTAAATCAACGGGCCTTAGCTTTTTCATATGCTCAAATGGATGTTCCTGAAAAAGCGTTCGATGCATACTCAGAATTGCTTGAAAGATACACAGATAGAGTAGATGCTGTTGATAAATTGAATTTTGCACTTAGTGCACGAAAAATGGAATTATATGGTCTATCTGATAGCATTTTATTGTCGCTTAAAGATACTGCATTTATAGGTTTACCACTTTTTGAAGAATTAACTCAACAATTCTTTATTGAAAATAAAGATAAACGAGCAAACTATTGGGAAGAGTTCGATTTTATTGATAACTATAATATTAAAGCATTTCCTCAAAATAGCAAAATGGGTGAATATGGCCTAGTAAAGGATGGAAAAGGTTACTGCTATTATTCAACACATAAACAAAAAGGTCTTTGGAAAATTCTATCAGCAACCCACGAACAGCCATACCATAAAGTTTACCGCGCAAGATATTCCGATAGTTCTTTTATAATGGAGAAGGAAGCTTCGCTAAATAAAAGCCGCACAAACCAACATGTTAGTTTCGTTGATCAAAAAACAGGTTGGATTTATATTACCCGAAATGCTCAAGATCCAAATAGAAACAATGAAAAAGTTTTACAGATTTATGCAATGAAACCTGACGCAACAGGTAAAAAGTGGATAGAAATGCCTTTTCATTTAAATAATACCAATCATTCGCTTGCAGATTTAGTTATATCTCCTGATAGAACAAGAATTGTTTTTGCCTCAGATATGCCCGGTGGTTATGGTAAGTCAGATTTGTATGAAGCACCCATTATTCGCGATGATGAAAATGGAATAAAAGTAGGCCAACCAGTTAATCTAGGTCCACAAATTAACACCATGTTGCGGGACAATTTTCCGAGATTTTCCGATTCTGGAGATTTCTATTTCTCTTCTGAAGGACATTTGGGCTTCGGTGGATTGGACATCTATACTGTCGATAAAAATTCTAGTATGATTTTGAATTTAGGTAGACCTATTAACTCTAATATGGATGATTTTGCAGGCTCCTTTCACGATAAATGGGGAAGTTTGTCCTCGAATAGAAATACCAATTCATTCAACGACAATATTTATTATTTCCAATGGCATGAGGACATTAAAAATGAAACCATTGAAGAAAAGTCAACAAAAGATGGTGTGATTGTAAAAGTTGTTGACGACGATTCTAATGAACCTTTACCTGCCGTTCGAGTTGCTTTTGATAATTTAGAGGACGAAGAAAGAGCCGTTCAATTCACAACCGATTCTTTGGGTTTTATAAAGTATGATAGTATGCTAAAATCTGCTAAAGTACAAATAGCAGTGCATCCATGTGGATATAAATATTCTGCAACTGAAGATTTTAAACTAAATAAAAAAGGACAGAAAGTTTTTACCATTAGAGCACAAAAATATAGAGTAGGTGAAGATTTAGGTTTACTATTTAATGTTAAACCTATATATTTTGAATCAAATAGCTATAAACTTACAATTCAAAGTAAAGATGAATTAGATAGAGTAGCTTTAGTCCTAAAAGACAATCCTGGATTATTAATTGAATTGGGTGCGCATACCGACTCTAAAGGTACAGATGCAAACAACTTATTATTGTCTGAGAATAGAGCAAAATCAGTCTATTCTTACTTAAATCAAAGAGGTATTACCAAACAGAGGTTAAAGTATAAAGGCTTTGGTGAATCCAAATTACTGAACAAATGTCTTAATGGTGTTAATTGTTCTGATCAAGAACATCAAATAAATCGGAGAACAGAGTATATTATTAGTGGTTTAATTCCATGTGATGGCTCATTTGTGCAGCCTCCAATTGAAAATGTAGATCAACTCGCAAGTACAAATGAAAATGGATCTAATGTTGATAAAACAATTAAACCATCTGATGTAAAGTTGGCGAATTCTGTAGATAAAACTAACAATAAAAAGAATAACAACAAAAAGGATAAAACTTCAAATGAAACTTCAGGAAGTGATTCTAAAGACACTAAGAATTTAGTTAAGCAAAAGGAACCATTGGTAGTAAACAATGAACCAGTGGATCAAACGCCTCTTAAAATAGGTGACGCTGACGCTGACGGTATTCCAGATTATTTAGATTCTGACTCAGACAACGATGGTATTTCTGACGCAATTGAAGGTAGAAGAGATTCTGACAACGATGGTTTGCCTAATTTTATTGATAAAGATTCTGATAATGATGGTCTAACCGATGCTTTTGAAGGCTCATTGGATTTTGATAAAGATGGTAAGTCAAATGCAACAGACACTGATTCAGATAACGATGGTATTTTGGACAAAACCGAAGGTTCTGAAGATTTTGACAATGATGGCAATCCCAATTACTTAGATTTAGATTCTGATAACGATGGAATTTCTGACAAGTTGGAAGGAATGAAGGATGTTGATTCTGATAACATTCCAAATTACCTTGATCTTGATTCAGATGGTGATGGTTTAAATGATTCAGATGAGACCGGTAAAGATATTGATAAAGATGGGAAGCCAAATTATTTGGATTTGGATTCTGACAATGACGGAATTTCAGATGAAGTTGAAGGTTTAAGAGATTCTGATAAAGACGGAAAAGCAGATTTTATTGATACAGATAGCGATGAAGATGGTATTCCTGACAAATTTGAAGGTCCTGGCAATTACAAAGCATATAAGCCTACTGACCAGTTATCAAGAAATGACAATTCAAACACGGTTAAAAATAACAATAATGTAAAATCAGGTTCCGATAATTCACAAGATATTATTTATAGAGTTCAAATAAAAATGTCTGGTAAACCAATGAATAAAAGACAATTTAAAGTCTTAGGATTTAATGATTATTTTGAATATCGCGACGGAATTTATTATAAATACACTACAAGTGAAGTTTTCAAATCTGAGGAACAAGCGGAAAACAGAAAACAAGAAATCCGCAATAATGGAATACCAGATGCCTTTGTTGTTAAATTCCAGAACGGGAAACGAATAAACTAAAATTAATGTGTGCATTAGAATTTTGTTCAAATTCACATAAATGAAATTGCAAATAAAAAATAAGTATTGGTTCTTACTTATTCTATTTTTTCTTACCGCAATATTTGTTGCGGTAAGAAACTATTATATGCCTGAGTTAACAATTAGATTAACGGAGTTTCCAATTAAAGCATATAATAATTACGTAATTTTTAGAGAATCTTTTTGGCATATATTCAACGGTAAGCCACTTTATCAAACCTACCATCCAGATTATTACGACGTATTTAAGTATACTCCTACTTTTGCTGTTTTTTTTGGGATATTCGCATTTCTTCCAGATTTGGTAGGATTGATTCTTTGGAATCTTTTGAATGCAATATTGCCATTTTATGCTTTCTCTCAATTAATAGTATTTCAACAGGATAAGAAGTTATTTATCCTTATATTTATCTTATTGGAATTGGTTACTTCATTAATGAATAGTCAAAGCAATGGTTTATTACTTGGTTTGATGATGCTTGGTATTTCTGCTTTTCAAAGAGAACAGATTTCAAAATCGGTTTTATTTATTCTTTTAACTGCCTTTATTAAACTCTTTGGAGTGGTATTATTTGCGCTCTATTTGCTTAAACCACATCTCATTAAAAAATCAATTGTTTATTCAATTGTCATTTTCTCCATATTGTTTTTGTTACCTCTCGTATTCATAAGTTGGGATTATCTTTTGATTCAATATGAAAAAATGTTCTTATTGCTTAAAAAAGACAGTCTTACATTCGTTAAGTTTTCTGTTAATGGATGGATTTATAATTGGTTTGGGTTTTTACCAAATAAGACATATTTATTGATTTTTGGACTAGTGGCTCAATTGGTCCCAATATATTTTATCCGTTTAAAAACATTGAATAATGATATTTTATTGAAATATGCAGCATCATGGGTAGTATGGACCGTTATATTTAATCACATGGCCGAATCAGCGACATTTGTTATAGCCGTGGGAGGAATATCATTGTATTTATTAAGTTTAAAGAAATGGAATTGGGTTCATTACATCCTTATATTTTTAACCGTTGCTTTTACTGAATTGGGTCCAACGGATATTTATCCAGTTAGTTTAAGAATTTGGATTGTAGAAACAGCTCAACTTAAAGTGTTTCCGTGTATATTATTTTGGATATTAATGACTGTAGAAAACATCAATGGCGAAATTAATTATAACAAAAATGGCGACACAAATTGCGTCGCCACTAAAGCTCAAAATTAATAGTGATTAGTCTCTATTAGGTCTATTGTTACTTCTTCTGTTGTCCGAATTTCTTGAATTTGAACTAGGACGTGATTCCCTTGGTTCTCTTTCAATATATCCCTCAGGTTTTTCAGTTAAAGCTTTTTTGCTCAAGCGATATTTCCCAGTTTTTTTGTCAACTTCTACTAGTTTAACATCTAAGATTTCACCATCTTGAAATAAACCTTCCATAGTTGGTGTTTTTTCCCAAGAAATTTCACTGATATGTAACAATCCATCTTTTCCTGGCATGAATTCAACAAACGCACCAAAATCTGTAATGGTTTTAACTTTTCCAGTGTAAGTTTTACCTACTTCTGGAATGGCTACAATTCCTTCAACAATACTTCTTGCTTTAGACATACTTTCTGCATTTTCAGAAAGTATTTCAACAAAACCTTTTCCTTCTCTTTCCTCAATAGAAATGGTAGTGCCTGTTTGAGCTTGAATATCTTGAATTATTTTTCCTCCTGGTCCAATTACTGCTCCAATAAATTCCTTATCGATTACAATTACCTCTATTCGAGGTGTGTGTGCTTTTAATTCGGTATTGGTTGTGGAGATGGTTTTTTCCATTTCTCCAAGAATATGTAATCTGCCTTCCTTTGCTTGTTTCAAAGCTTCGTAAACCATATCCCAATTTAATCCGTTGATTTTAATATCCATTTGGCAAGCTGTAATACCATCTTTGGTTCCAATAACTTTAAAGTCCATATCTCCAAGATGATCTTCATCGCCCAAAATATCAGTTAAAATTTTAAATTTACCCGTTTCATTGGTAATTAAACCCATGGCAATTCCGCTTACAGGTTTTTTCAAGTGAATTCCGGCATCCATCAAAGCCATAGAACCAGCACAAACTGTAGCCATACTTGAAGAACCATTTGATTCCAAAATATCACTTACAATACGAATTACATAAGGTACGTCTAGTGGTAACATAACTTTTAATCCTCGTAATGCAAGATTACCATGTCCAATTTCTCTTCTTCCTGGTCCTCTGTTAGGTCTAACTTCACCAGTTGAAAAACCTGGAAAATTATAATGTAACATTAAACGGCTATGACCATGTAACATAGGCGCGTCAAGTAGTTGTTCATCTAATTTACCTCCTAAAGTTATGGAAGTAAGTGACTGTGTTTCTCCTCTTGTAAATACTGCAGATCCATGGGCCGCTGGCAAATAATCAATAACAGTTGAAATCGGTCTAACCTCATTCGTTTTACGACCATCTAATCGTTTGCCAGATTCGAGTATCATTTCTCTCATTTGGTTATACTCTGCTTCATGAAAGTATTTTTTTGCCAAACGGGTCATTCTAGATTCATCTTCTCGGCCTTCAAATTGTTTTACATAATCTTGAACAATTGCTTTGAATTGTTCTGTTCTTTCCTTTTTGGTTTTGCCACTTTCAGCAACTACTCTAATTGCCGCTGATGTTTCATTTATAACTTTTTCACGCAATTCAGCATCATTGTCCTCGTGATTATATTCTCTAAATGGCTTGCGACCTCCCAATTTTTCTAATAACTTCCATTGTTCTTCACATTGTTTTTTTATAGCATTGTGACCAAATTTTAAAGCCAATAAGAAATCATCTTCTGAAAGTTCATGCATTTCACCTTCAACCATATTTAAGTCTTGTGCTGTTCCCCCTAAGAGAATGTCTAAATCTGATTTTGCTAATTCTTCCTTGGTAGGATTAATTATAAATTCACCATTTATTCTTCCAACACGCACCTCAGAAATAGGTCCTTGAAATGGTATGTCTGTCAACATTAATGCTGTAGACGCGGCCAATCCTACATAAGAATCTGGTAAAATATTTTCATCAGAAGAAATTAAGGTTAACATCACCTGTGTGTCTGAATGATAATCCTCAGGAAACAAAGGTCTTAAACATCTATCAACCAACCTTGAAATTAATATTTCATAATCTGATAATCTTGCTTCACGACGTAAGAAACTTCCTGGGATTCTACCCACCGCAGCAAATTTTTCTTGATAATCTACACTTAGGGGTAAAAAGTCTATACCTTCTTTGGCATCGTAATTACTTACAACTGTTGCCAAAATCATGGTTTTTCCTACTTTAACTACGCAACTTCCTTGTGCTTGACGGGCCAATCTACCCGTTTCAATTTCAATGATACGGCCATCGCCGGTATCAAATTCTGTTTTTGTTATATTCATTTTAAAAAAATTTTAATAAAAAGCCCCGCTTCGCATTTGCGAACGGGGCTTTTCTATTCATACATGTAAATTAGGATTACTTACGTAGACCTAATTCTTTAATTAAATTACGATACTTGAAAATATCTTGTTTTGCAAGATAGTTAAGTAAGCTGCGTCTTTTTCCTACAAGTTTTATTAAAGATAGCTCCGCGCTTTTATCTTTTTTCGCAGTTTTTAGGTGACCACTAATAAAATTGATTCTTTCAGTAAACATGGCAACTTGTGCTTCTGTGCTGCCCGTATTTTGCTCACTACCACCAAATTTTGTAAAAATTTCCTTTTTTCTTTCCGCTGTTAATTGCATTTTTTCAGTAATTGAACCGCAAAGTTAAGTTATTTTAGTAAATTGTGGAAATAAATATTGAAGTTTTTCCATTTTTATCCTTAACTGTTCACTCGACTTTTAACTTTTTCTTATAAAAACAAAATCCTGGACGAATCCAGGACCTTGCCAGTTATGAAAACTTAAATCTACCCCAAGCATAAAACAAATCAAATATAAAAAGGTTTTGGAGTTTCTTTTTTCTTAATACAATTCACCTGAACTACATTTGCCTAAGATATGGGTGCCCTTAAATCTCTTAATCCTTATTTGTTAAAATATAAATGGTCCATTTTAATAGGAATTACTTGTGTAATCTTAAGCAATATATTTGCAATTTATATTCCCGTTTATGTTAGGCAAGCAATAGACGATGTAGTTGCTATAACTCAAATTTTACCGAATAGTCAAGGAAATATTCTATATAAAAATATACTTTTTAATGCTCTTGGTTTTGGTGCGATGGTTTTTATCGCCGCCATTTTTAAAGGAATATTTCTGTATTTAATGAGACAAACGCTCATTGTTGCTTCAAGAAATATTGAATTTGACCAGAAAAATGAACTTTATTCCAAATATCAAGAGTTAGACGAAACGTTTTATCGGAAAAATTATACAGGTGATTTGATGTCTAGAATATCTGAAGACATTTCTAATGTACGCATGTACATTGGTCCATCAATAATGTATTTTGCCAATATTTTATTTTCTTTTATTCTAATTATTGGTCAGATGGCTACAATTAACTGGCATCTTACACTTTGGGTTTTGATTCCTTTGCCATTTCTTTCCTATTCAATATATAAAGTGAGTAGCTTAATTAACATAGGAAATAAGCAGATTCAAGAACAATTATCCATTATTACAACTAAAGCACAAGAATCATTTGCAGGTATTAGAATTATTAAGTCATTTGGAGCAGAATTTGAATTTGCTTCCGATTTTAAATCTACTGGAATTGAATACAAAAAGAAGAGTTTAAAATTAGCCAAAATCAATGCGTTATTTTTTCCTTTGATGACTTTATTGATGGGTGTTAGCACGATTATTGTCCTTTATATTGGTGGTTTAGAAGTCCAGAAGGGAAAATTTACTGCCGGAAATGTTGCTGAATTTATAATTTACTTAAACATGCTAATTTGGCCTGTCGCAAGCTTAGGTTGGACTACGGCTTTGGTTCAAAAAGCAAGTGCCAGCCAACAAAGAATTCAAGAATTTTTGAAAATTCCCGTATTAAAGAATCTACAAAATTTGGTCTTTAAGTTTAATGATGTTGTTTCTATTTCGAACCTTAGTTATCAATATGCAGATAAAAATGATTTTGCGATTAGAAATCTTGAATTTGAAATTAAAAAAGGACAGTTTATTGGATTGGTTGGTAAAACAGGTTCAGGGAAGTCTACATTTCTTCAAATTTTAGCCCGACAATTGAACATTCATGAAGGTAGTTATAAATTAGATGGTATTGATATTGGCAATATCGATCTTGTCGATTTTAGAGACAATATAGCTTACGTACAACAAGATGTTTTTTTATTAAGTGATACGATCAAAGAGAATATATTATTTGGTTCTAAATCTGTGCCAACCAATGAAATGCTGAATCAAATCTTAGACGTAACTCAATTAACCAACGATTTGAAAAATTTCCCTGATGGCATAAATACGGTCATTGGTGAAAGGGGTGTTTCCTTATCTGGTGGACAAAAACAAAGAGTTTCTTTGGCCCGCGCACTAATGAAAAAGTCAGAAATTCTAATACTGGATGATTGTTTAAGTGCAGTTGACGCCGATACTGAAGAGCGGATTCTTTCCAAATTAAAAATTATCATGAAATCAAAAACGGTAATTATGGCAAGTCATAGAATTACCCCATTAATTTTAGCTGATACAATATTGGTTTTAGAGAATGGAGAATTAACAAATTCTGGAAATCATGATTATCTTCTAGAGTCCAATGATTTTTATGCTTGGTTGAATGAAAATCAGAATAATTTTCATTCTAATACAGTTTGAATTCGTAAGATTTTAAAGAACTTATGAAATGTTCAGATTAAGACTGTAACAAAATTAAAAAATTAAAGAGTCAATGTCTTGCTATGCTCAATATTTTTCGCATATTTGCTTTTAATAATTTAGAAAGGTAAGCCTATGCAGGAAGACAACTACAACGAACAAAACCAACAAGAAGAAATTTTCTCTAAGAGAATTAGGGCGGGAAAAAGAACATACTTTTTCGATGTTAAAGCCACCAGAAATAACGATTTTTATATAACTATTACTGAAAGTAAACGCAGTAGGTTTGATGATGGCTCTTTTGTAAAAACAAAAATCCATTTGTATAAAGAAGATTTTAACAAATTTTCAGAAGCGCTTACCGAAACCATTGGTCATGTAAAATCAAACTTATTGCCTGAATATAATTTTGATGAATATTCTAGGGATCACAATGATGGTGAAGAAAATTAATCATTTTAAGTTGGTAAAATGAAAAAGGCTATCATCATCGGTAGCCTTTTTTCAATAAATATTTTATTGAAATTATGGTTTTCTTTATATTGTGAGCTTAATAATGATGAACTTTTTTCATTATACCACGCCCAGATGTCTGTAAAAAACATATTCTTACAATTATCCTCAGGAAATAATCCTCCTCTATTTGAACTATTTTTACATTTTTGGATTAAATTTTCTGGAATTAATAACCCTTGGTTAATCAGAATCCCGTCAGTGCTTTTTAGTTCCTTCACCGCTTTAATCATATTTCAAATCGGAAATATCATTAAAGGCTTTAAAGTTGGGCTTGCCGCGGCAATTTTATTTACACTTTCGCAATTTGCCAATGAAACCAGTGTTTTATTGAGAGCTTATCCCTTGTTGGTTTTTCTTTTAACGGCAAATTTTTTAGCATTCATACATCTATTTACGTTAAATAAAAAAAAGAGTTTATTTTGGATGTTTGTTTGGATTATAACCCAAACATTGGTTTGGTATACCCACTATTTTTCAATTTGGATAATAATTTCACAGGGTTTATTTTCACTCACAAATAAGAAGCAATTTCTTGCGTTTTTAAAAATGTCTTTTTTCCCTATTCTGTTTTTTTCACCGTTCATCCCCATTTTATACAATAGATTTTTAAATTCTTCATCAGGAACTTGGGTTCAAACAGCTCCTTATGATGCAATATATTTAACACTTTGGAAGTATGGTAATAAGCCATACATGGCAGTGCTTTTTATAATTGCTATTGTTTACACAATTCGATTGTTTATTGCACAAAAATCTGTTAATGGAATGGCTATCATTTATTGGTATTTTGTACCAACATTTTTAATGTTTATACTCTCTATTCCATCTCGTTTTGCAATACCGATGTTTACGGATTTATATCTTTATTTTACTTCACCTGCCCTATTTCTTTTGGTTTCTTTTGGTATAGTTCATTTTGTTGAATCAATTAATCAGAAAAATCGAATTTATATTTATTTGGCTTCACTTTCCATTTCAATTCTCTCTTTCTTTCCTGTTAAGTCTAATAATAAATTGACAGACATAAATCCAATTGCATTTAATAATTTAACAATTGCCGTTTACCCTGCTTCCAATTGTTTTAGTTACATGTATTATTTTGATAAATCTAAATTTAAACAAGTACAACAAGAAAATATTTATTTGAATATTTCAAAATTATTACAAAAATCGAATGTGTTTATCATTGATTCAAACGTGTTTTATTATGATACAATTCAATCTAATACACAGTGTAAATTACTCAATTTTGAAGTAAATAGAACTTTGGATACTCAATTGTTGAACAGATGGATAGTAAAAAACAAGTTTTTAACCATAAAAAGTTCTGAAAAAAACCAAAACTTTCAAATAGTAGACTTCATAAATTAAACGAGCTTACATTCTTTATTGTTTACTTGAAATCGTATTTTTGCTGAATGTATAAAAAAGTAGCCTTGTATGGTTTGGCATTTGGTTCGTTGAGTGCGAGCATGATTCTTATTAACTACTTGAACAAGTTATACCTTACTCGGAGTTTTGTTTCAGCGATTCCTGTGTTGGCAAATGTAATCATTGTAGGTTTTGGTGTTTATTTTCTAATAAAAAAGATAATGTTCGAACCCAATAAAAAGCCTATTTCTCTTGGAAAGGCTTTATTTGCGAGTTTGCTTACTGCTCTTATTGCAGCTATTTGCAACATAGCGGCATATCAACATATAAAACTAAATAAAAAGGAATATTTTGAGGATTTTAGGAATACTCAAATTAAGCAAATGGATATACATCTTAGTAGAGATAGTTCTTTAAACCTCAGCGAAAGAAGTAAGAAAAAAGAAGAAGCCACAAGAAATTTAGACGAAAATATGTCAACAGGTGCATTTGCACGCACTGAAATACAAATGTTTTTGTCTGTTGCATTGGTTATTACTTTGCTTGTTTATGTTGCCAATCAAAAAAGACAATGAGAATTATTTTTGGTAGAATATGGTTCGTTTGGTATGGTTTAGTTTTCATACTTCTTTTTTTGGCTTTTTATCCCTTTTTCTATTTACTTTTATCTCATAAAAAGGGTTATATAATGGCCGATAGATTTAGAAAAATTTGGGGTAAAATTGTTACTTATTCTACATTTATGTTTCCTAAAATAATCTATGAAACACCCTTATCTTCAAAAAAACAATTCATATATTGCCCAAATCATATTTCTTATTTAGACATAGTTTTAACCGGTAGTTTTTTACCTTCATTTAATTTTTTTATGGCAAAAATGGAGTTAAGCAAATTGCCTTTATTCAAAATTTGGTTTAGAACTTTGGATGTTCCAGTGAAACGAGAAAATTTGCGAAGTGCCCATTCAGCATTCTTTGAAGCTGCAAAGAAGTTAGACAATGGCGCAAACCTGATCATTTTTCCCGAAGGAAAGATTCCCAATGATACTCCCAAAATACACTATCCCTTAAAACCAGGCGCATTTAAATTGGCCATTGAAAAAGGTCTCCCAATTGTGCCCATAACCATACTAGATAATCTTAATCGTTTAGATATAGAAAAGTATGTTTGTTTTCCGGGTAAAATGAGAATGATTGTACATGCACCGATTGAAACTAAAGATTTATCGATAGACGATGTTAAATCTTTATCAGATCAAGTATATTCGATAATTCATTCAGAATTAATTAAACATAATATTATATGATCGTTGACAATAACACAATAAATCGATTGGCAATTCTTGCCAAACTACAATTCGATGAAGTAGAAATGGAATCTATTACAAGTGAGTTGGAAAAGATTGTACTTATGTGTGAACAATTAAAGAATGTCGACACCAATGGAATTGAGCCATTAATTTATATGACAAATGCTCAGAATGTTTTAAGGGATGATGTTGTTTCACAAGAAATTAATCACGAAGATGCACTCAAAAATGCCCCTAAAAGAGACAGTGATTTCTTTAGGGTACCCAAAGTGATTGAATCCAATGAATAAACCAATTATTTCTTTAGAGGGCATTACCAAAACATATTATTTAGGTGAGCAAGTAGTAAATGCACTTAGATCCATTGATTTGGCAATATTAAAAGGTGAGTACATTGCACTTATGGGACCAAGTGGTTCTGGCAAAAGTACCTTAATGAATATAATTGGTTGTTTAGATAGTCCTACAAGTGGAAATTATTGGTTAAATAACCAAGAAGTAAGTAAAATGTCGGATAGCGACTTAAGTGTGGTTAGAAATAAGGAAATAGGATTTGTTTTTCAAACATTTAATTTATTGAATAGGTTAAATGCAATTGATAACGTAGCCTTGCCTTTGGTTTATGCGGGTATCCCCAAAAAACAAAGGGAAGAACAAGCAAAGCTAGTTCTGGAAAAGGTAGGGTTGAAAGATAGAATGAATCATAAACCAAACGAGTTATCGGGTGGGCAACGACAACGTGTAGCTGTAGCTAGAGCATTGGTCAATAACCCAAGCATTTTATTGGCTGATGAACCAACAGGAAACCTAGATTCTAAAACAAGTCATGAAATAATGGCGCTTTTCGAAGAGATTTATGCTGCAGGTAACACCATTGTTTTGGTTACTCATGAAGAGGATATTGCCAACCATGCTAGAAAAATAGTAAGACTCAAAGATGGAGTCGTAGAAAAAACTTTAATTTAAATTTGGCTCTTTAACCCATTTTTTACAACTTGCAGTATCTCATGATTTCATCTGCAATAAGTTGGTATTTTAGACAACGCCATCAGGAACTATGGCAAATGTCTACTAATTCAACAAAATACCAGCTTGAATTGTTGGAGTATTTTACAGAAAAGCTTTCTAGAACGGCTTATGGTATTTCTTTGGGAGTTAAAGATAGTATAGAATACGAAGAATTTAAAAAGAGAGTTCCAATTGCTGTTTATGAAGATCTAAAGCCCTATATCTTAAGATCTATGAATGGGGAACAGAAATTGATTTGGCCTGCAGACATCACATGGTTTGCTAAAAGTTCCGGAACAACAAGCAATGAACCTAAATTTATACCAATAACGTTTGAAGCTTTAGAGTACAATCACTTTAAAGGAAGTAAGGAACCCATAACACAATTCTTTGATTTTAGTCCAGATGCTAAAATTTTTGATGGAAAGGGTTTGTTAATAGGCGGATCTCATAAGGTCAATCAGATGAATTCTAAATCATATTACGGTGATTTAAGTGCCGTACTAATGAGTCACATGCCCACTTGGGCGAATTGGAAAAGCACGCCCGATTTACATATTGCCATTATGGATAATTGGGAGGAAAAATTAGAAAAAATGGCTTTGGCAACAATTCAAGAAAATGTTACAAGCATTAGTGGAGCTCCAACTTGGTCTTTGGTTTTGCTTAACAGGATTTTAGAAATTACTGGAAAGTCTAACGTCCACGAGGTTTGGCCAAATCTAGAACTTTTTATTCATGGGGGAATGAGTTTTGAACCTTACAGACAAAAGTTTCTTTCCATTTTGTCAGATCCCAAAATGACTTACATAGAAACATATAACGCAAGTGAAGGATTTTTTGGTGTCCAAGCAGCTTTGGGTAAAAAGGAAATGTTGCTAATGACCCATCATGGTGTTTTTTATGAGTTTTTTCCTGTTAATGAACCACCAGAAAATGCAATTCCGCTTTGGGAGGTTATTCCAAATGTAAATTATGGTATGATAATTACCAACAATAGCGGATTATGGCGCTACTTAATTGGAGATACTGTTATGTTTTCTTCATTAAATCCGCCGCTTTTTAAAATAACAGGAAGAACTAAACTGTTTATAAACGCTTTTGGGGAAGAACTAATAATCGATAATACAGAAACTGCCATTGCCAATACTTGTCATGTTTTAAATCAGAGTTTGGTCGATTACACGGCAGCACCAAGATTTGAAAAAGGTTCTGAAGGACATGAATGGATTATTGAATTGGAAGAACCAATTATAGACAAAGAATTGTTTATAAATTTGTTAGATGAAAATCTTAAAAAAGTGAACTCGGATTACCAAAGTAAAAGAAATGGCGATATTTTAATGAAATTACCTACGGTACATTTTGTTCCTAAAGGCACTTTTAACCTTTGGTTGCAAAAGAAAGGTAAACTTGGTGGTCAAAATAAAGTTCCGCGTTTATCAAATTCTCGATTACTTTTAGATGAAATTTTGTCCGCATTTAAAAATGCAGCTTCAAATTAACTTACTTATTTTTGTCGGAAATTAATCAATCTATTATGTACGGCAAACTCCAAGAATTTCTAAGAGAAGAATTAAATCAAATTGAATCCTCTGGCCTTTTAAAAAAAGAACGAATTATTACATCTCCCCAAGATGCTGAAATAAAGCTAGATTCAGGGATGGAAGTAATAAATTTCTGTGCCAATAATTATTTAGGCTTAAGTAGCCATCCCCGAGTTACCGAAGCAGCAAAAAAAGCAATTGATACCCATGGTTTTGGAATGAGTAGCGTTCGATTTATTTGCGGAACACAAGACATACACAAAGAACTCGAAAAGAAAATAGCTGATTTTTATCAAACTGAAGATACTATTTTATATGCTGCGGCTTTTGATGCAAATGGAGGAGTTTTTGAACCGCTTTTTGGTGCAGAAGATGCTATAATTAGCGATGAATTAAACCATGCATCCATAATCGATGGAGTTAGATTGTGTAAATCAAAAAGATACCGTTACAAAAATAACAATATGGAGGATTTAGAAAAAACCCTTCAACAAGCAAATTCAGATGGTGCCCGTTTTAAAATCATTGTTACTGACGGCGTATTCTCTATGGATGGTTCTGTAGCACAGCTTGATAAAATTTGTGATTTGGCGGATAAATATGATGCATTAGTGATGACAGACGAATGTCATGCTGCAGGTTTTATTGGAGCAAAGGGTAAGGGTGTGCCTGAACATTGCGGAGTTCTAGGTAGAATTGACATTATTACAGGTACTCTTGGAAAAGCACTTGGTGGGGCAATGGGAGGATATACAACAGGACGCAAAGAAATAATTGAAATGTTAAGACAGCGCAGTAGACCGTATTTGTTTTCCAATTCTTTGGCTCCAAGTATAGTAGGTGCGAGTATTGAAGTGCTAAATATGATTGCCGAAACAACTGAATTTAGAGATAGATTAGAAAACAATGTGAAACGGTTTAAATCTGGTGTTAAAAATGCAGGATTTGATTTCAAAGACGGCGATAGCGCCATTGTACCTATCATGTTATATGATGCCAAGTTAAGCCAACAAATGGCAAACATGTTATTGGATGAAGGTATTTATGTAATTGGATTTTTTTATCCCGTTGTACCAAAAGATCAAGCTAGAATTAGAGTACAACTTTCTGCCGCACATACCGATGAACATATTGATAAAGCTATAGCTGCTTTTATAAAAGTAGGAAAAACCTTGGGTGTTATTTGAGTTTTAATAATAATTTTAATGAATACCTCGGTTTTTCATATATTTGACGCTTAACAAAAAATATAAATGTCGATCTGGAGAAAAAAATCACTTGATGTAATTTTACAACATGCTCAATCGAGCAATCTAAAAAGAACTTTAGGTGCTGCCAATTTAATAGCTTTAGGTATTGGCGCTATTATTGGTGCTGGACTATTTGTTCGTACCGCTGCTGCAGCTTCTGATGCTGCAGGTTCGGGCGTCACACTTTCATTTATCGTTGCAGCCATCGGTTGTGCCTTTGCAGGTTTGTGTTATGCAGAATTTGCTGCAATGATTCCAATTTCAGGCAGTGCTTATGCTTATTCTTATGTTACAATGGGTGAATTGGTAGCATGGATTATTGGTTGGGCCTTAATGATGGAATATGCTTTGGGTGCAGCCACTGTTTCTATTGCTTGGAGTGAATATTTAAATGAACTTGTGGGAGGCAAGATACCCTATGAATGGTGCCATTCCCCTTTTGAGAAGTTATACAGAACGGGTGCTGATGGTGTTTTGGCAATAAAGAGTGCTTTCCCTTCATGGCAAGGTATTGACAAAGGAATTTTAACACCTGACCAATTTAAACTTTTACCAGCCAATTTATCTAGTATGGTTCAAATTCACTCTGGTATAATTAATGCTCCTGCTTTAGTTATATTGTTTCTTATTACTTTGGTTCTAATAAAGGGAACAAAAGAATCAGCGACTATAAATGCAGTCATAGTTTTTGTAAAAGTGGCCATTGTACTTATTTTTATTACTATAGGTTTTAAATTTATCAATCCAGCTAACCATGAGCCATATTTAATACCTCAAGGAACTCCGGGCCACGAAGGCTTTTTTAAATGGGGTTGGGGTGGCGTTTTGGGTGGTGCTGCCATTGTATTTTTTGCATTTATCGGTTTCGACGCAGTAAGCACGACTGCGCAAGAGGCCAAAAATCCAAAAAGAGACATGCCTATTGGTATTTTGGGTTCTTTATTGGTCTGTACCATATTATATATTTTATTTGGCCATGTGTTAACTGGTGTAGCCCATCACAGTGAATTTGCCGCTGCGGGTAAAGAAGCGTCCGTTTCTTATGTTATAAAAACGTATATGAAAGGTTATGAATGGCTCTCAACGGGTGTTTCTGTGGCAATTTTAGCTGGGTTTTCTTCAGTGATTTTGGTTATGCTTATGGGACAAAGTCGTGTATTTTATTCTATGAGCCAAGATGGTTTAATCCCCAAAATGTTTGGTGAATTACATCCAAAATTTCATACACCGCATAAAGCCAATTGGATTCTTTTTGTTTTTGTAGGCGCGTTTGCCGCTTTTGTGCCAGGTGATGTGGCGGGTGATTTAACTTCGTTTGGTACTTTGTTTGCCTTCGTTTTAGTGAGTGCGGGTATTCTTATTATGCGCAAAAGCAATCCAGATGCTGTTAGACCATTTAGAACTCCACTTGTACCTTTAATTCCAATTCTGGGTGTAATAGTTTGTTTGGCGATGATAGCTGCGTTGGATTTAAATACCTTAACTGCCGCCTTGTTATGGATGATTTTAGGTTTGGGTATTTATTTTGGGTACTCTAGAAAACATTCTCATCTAGGCAAAGAGCAAAAAGACAATTGATTTAATTAAAATTTCAACTAGAAAAGGCTTGGAAAAATCTGAGCCTTTTTAATTTATAAATAGTTTATAGAGGAAATATGACAAAAAAGCTTGGAATAGTAGATGCTACGTTATTGGTATCTGGCAGCATGATTGGTAGTGGTATTTTTATCGTTGCCTCAGACATGTCTAGAATGTTAGGTAATGCCACTTTTGTCATTTTAGCTTGGGTGCTTACCGGGATTATTACATTGTTTGCAGCTCTTTCTTTCGGAGAATTGGCGTCAATGATGCCCAATGCCGGCGGTCAGTATAATTTTATAACTAGAATATATGGAAAGAGGGTAGGTTTTGTTTATGGTTGGTCTGTTTTTACCGTTATTTTAACTGGAGTAATGGCCGCTGTAGCAATGGCATTTGCGAAATACATGTTGGTGTTCTTTCCTGAGTGGCAGAATTACTCTTTTATTAATTTGTCTTTAGGCGATTATCTCTTTTCAATTGGTCCGACTCAGGCCATTGCTGTAGCAATGATTTTAGTATTGACTTACATAAATAGTAGAGGAGTAGACCATGGAAAATGGATACAACGTATTTTTACAGTGGCTAAACTTCTTGCATTATGCCTCATCATTTTTGGCTCTATTTATTTACTCATTTTTGCACCTAAAAATAGCTTTTTGGCTTCGAATTTCGAATCTCCATTTTCTGTATCAACGTGGAATAAAACACTGCTGTCTTGGAATAGCTGGAAGAGTATTTTCGATCTAGATTTTTTGATAATTGCTTTTAGTTCTGCTATGGTTGGTAGTCTTTTTAGCTCAGACGCGTGGCAAGGAATTACATTTATGAGTGCTGAAATTAAAGATCCAGTGAAGAATATTCCTAAAGCATTATTCTATGGCACCACTATTGTCACCGTTGTCTATGTTTTAACAAATTTAGCCTATTTTACGTTGTTGCCTATTAAAGGCATAACAGCAGATACCAGTAATTTAATACTAAAAAATGGCGTTGCATTTGCAGAACAAGATAGAGTGGGTATTTCAGCTACGGCAATATTAATGTCCACTTTTAACCTTGGAGATGGTAAACTTTTGGGTACTTATTTTATGGCTATTTTGATTATGATTTCTACCTTTGGTTGCAACAATGGTCTCATTTTATCGGGTAGCAGACTTTATAAGGCAATGGCTGATAATGGATTGTTTTTTCAAGCAGCCTCTAAGTTAAATAGTAGATTGGTTCCTGGAAATGCACTAAAAATGCAAGCATTTTGGGCTTCAATTTTGTGCCTTTCTGGATCTTATGGTGATTTACTCAATTACTGTACTTTCGCTTCACTGTTATTTTATATTATAACGGTAGCGGGTTTAATTCTTTTGAGAAAAAAGGAACCAAACGCAGATAGACCATATAAAGTATTTGGATATCCTTATGTTCCCGTTTTGTACGTAATTTTTGCGAGTTTGATTTGCTTGGGGATATTAATAAGTCAATGGAAAATAGCGGTATCAGGTATAGCAATTGTCCTTCTAGGGGTACCAATCTATTATTTTTTTGATAAATCGCGCAAAATTAATAGCCCGCTTCAATAGCCGCTTTTTCATAATCGAATTGTCGATTTTGAAAATGTGCCAGTTGATTTAGTGGTTGCAACATGTGATGGAATTGATCAAAAAATAAACTCTGATCTCCATCACTCAATGCCTCTTCTGGCTGATTGTGTACTTCTATGATTAAACCATCGGCACCAGCAGCTATAGCAGCTTGTGATATAGGTTTTATCAAATCTCTTACACCAGTACCTTGGCTTGGGTCCAAAATAACGGGCAAATGGCTCAGCATTTTAACAAGTGGAATTGCCGATATGTCTACAGTATTTCGTGTAGAATTCTCAAAAGTCCGAATTCCTCGCTCGCAAAGTATTACCTTTTCATTACCACCTGAAACAATATATTCAGCAGCCAAAAGCCATTCTTCTATGGTACTGCTCATTCCCCTTTTAAGTAATATTGGTTTCTTAGACTTTCCCAAAGTTCGTAACAATGGATAATTTTGCATGTTGCGTGTGCCTACTTGAATAATGTCTACATATTCTTCAAATTCTTCGATTTTATCACTACTCATAATTTCCGATACAACAGACATCCCGTATTTATCTGCCGCATCCCGCATTAATTGTAAACCTTCAGTCTTTAAACCTTGAAATGAATATGGACTTGTTCGCGGCTTATAGGCTCCACCTCTCAGAAATTTTATATTGTGTTTAGATAAAAACTCGGTAATGGTAAAGATTTGTTCTTTATTTTCAACTGCACAAGGTCCTGCAATCATCAACAAATCCAAACCGATTTTTACATTATTGACTTCAAAAACAGTATCCGATGATTTCCATTCTCGGCTTACAAGTTGATAAGGCTTTCGCGTAGACATGTATATGAAACGGTTAACTTCTATTTTAGTTTGGAATAATTAAGGTATAATTTGGTTTTAGTTTGGTCAATTACACACCGAGCACCAATAACAGGTTGATCGCTGGGAACCGCCAAATACAAGCCATTGTTTACGTCTAAATTGTTGAAATACTTTTTGTTGAGGATGTCTTGGATGTGTCTAGTTATTCGGAATTTATATGATTTTCTTATTGGATCATAAATCCCTCCATAATTCGATGAAACCAAAGCATCTTCGATAAGATAATTGCGTTTTGAACTTGCATTGACAGGCCTAAATAAATTCATTCTTGGAGGTGCAAAAAATTCTTCGGAATAATCTTGAACAAAAAATTCTATTTCCGCTCTGTGAATTGCAATGTTTCCATTGTTAATGAGATTTGTTAAATAGGGAATTTCAATTTTTGTTTTAACCCCACTCAACGCTTGGGCATAGGTTTTAGAGTAATGCTTATTTCCATTTGTCAATTGTTCGGAAATTTCGGGTTTATATGGTCCAGTTATTCCGTTGTTAATAGACGATGAACTTCCCCCAAAACCAAACAAAAAAGTATTTGTATCTTGGTAATAGAGCATGATTTTTGCCCTATATGCTGTTGAAATGATATTATTTATATCAAAGACAGCAAATGTCCCCTCGTTTTCTGGCAAGCCAGTGTTTTCAGGAATTATTGCAATACCAGTAAAATATTTGGCCAAATTGGTATTGTTTTCGTACGCATCTTTTGGCATATTCATTAGATATTTTGCAAAATCTTTAGAAAGTTTGATTCTTAAACCATCGAACGCCTCTAATTTGCCCTTGCGGAAATTTATGCTGTCACTTAAGGTTTGGATTAATTGTCCGTAATAAGTGGTTTTTTCAGAAGTTTCAATGCCTACAGTATTTGTCTGGTAATATGTATTACTGCTATTTATGGATTCCTTTGTTCTATAAACTGAAAGTTGATGTGGGTAATTTCTATTTCCATAAAAGTTTAAACCATCAACCGCAGGGATAAATAAAATAGCAGAATCTGCCTCTTCAGTATTTGGAAAAGTAGAATTTGGTTCAATAATTACCAAATTAGCATATAGGGAGGATTTGCTAATTCCAAAAATACCATCGTTTAATTGGCCTATAAGCGCATAACTTATACCATTGCCGGGCAATGAGTCTTCGTCTATAGTTGATGCTATTAAAGTCAAAGAATCAATGACATTAAACGAAAGTTGATCACCGTCACCTTGGCCTTCTATACGTATATTCCCTTTTTCTTTAGAACAGGCAGCCAATAAAACCGTAAAAACCGCAAAAATGAAAATATTCCTTCTCACTGTTTGTGGTTTTACGACATTAATTTTTCGTAAAATGTGGTGTAATTCGCCTCAGTGTTTTCATCGCTATGGCGCATTACCAATTTACCGTTTAAGTGGCTTTCAACCGATCTGTGCGCTTCAGCACAAGCCGTAACAATACCGTCAGAATGTTTAACCGCACCAATTTGAACTTTATTTACAGAAGCATTTTCGTAACACTCCAAACAATCGTCTCCAATTGAATTTAAGCTTGCTTTACGAACAAAATCACTTCCCAAACTATCGTCAACATTTTCGTGATATACACTGTAAACAACTTTTGTATCCCTAAAAACGGGTTCGTCTTTATAAATGGTTTTTAAGTACAATGGAATTAAACTTGTCATCCAACCTTGACAATGAATTATGTCTGGAGACCAACCAAGTTTTTTTACTGTTTCCATTACCCCTTTACAGAAGAAAATCGTTCGCTCATCGTTGTCTTCAAAGAATTTACCATCGTCGTCATTAAATACATTTTTGCGATGAAAAAAATCTTCATTGTCAAGGAAATAAACTTGCATTTTGGTGTTTGGTACTGAAGCAACTTTAATGATAAGAGGATTGTCGTTGTCGTCAATTGAAATATTAATGCCCGACAAACGCACTACTTCGTGTAGACGGTTTCTTCTTTCATTAATAACACCAAATCGGGGGACTAGTCTCCGGATTTCATTTTCTTGCTCTTGCAATGCTTGTGGAAGCATTCTGGCTATTGTTGCGAGGGGAGATGTCTCTAAGAAAGGCGACATTTCGGAACTTACAAACAACACACGTTTTTTTCTTAAATCCATAGTTTAACGGGTTCTCTATAAAAATTTAGAGTTTACAAAATTAACGAAAAAAAATCGGTTTTTCAAAACAATTCAAGCCCTAGTACCTTTATTTGCAAGCAATAAAATAAAATGATTGTCTTGTTTTCCAGGGATTCCTTGTTATCCTACAAACAAAATCTGAATAAACCATTGGCTTTTGTTCCTACCATGGGTGCCTTGCATGATGGACATTTGTCGTTGGTCGAAAAAGCACAAAACGATGGATTTGAAGTCCTAGTTTCTCTCTTTATTAATCCCAGACAATTTAACAATCCTGAAGATTTGTTAAAATATCCAAAAACCATCCCCCAAGATTTAGAATTGTTAAAACGCATTAAAACCCATGCTGTGTTTATTCCGGATTATCAGGCTATTTACCAAAACAATCAAACCAATGAAATATTTATAGATTCTGAAATTCAACATAAGTTCGAAGGACATTACCGCCCTGGACATTTCAACGGGGTCATTTCCGTTTTATACGAGTTTTTTAACCTTATACGTCCACAAGCAGCCTATTTTGGTCAAAAAGATTTGCAACAATGTAGCATTGCCCATCTAGTAATAAAAAAATATTTTTCGAATATTGAATTTCACAGATTAGAAACAAAAAGAGAATCCAATGGACTAGCCATGAGTAGCAGAAATGCCAGGCTTTCATTACGTGCTAAAAATATTGCAGCCATTATTTTTGATCAACTTCAGCTAATTTCAAAACAACCTTCTACGCACAATCTGCATTTGGTAGCAAAGAAAATAAATGAAGCAGGAATAGAAATTGAATATCTAGATATTATTGATATTCAAACTTTTGATTCATGGAATGGTATACCGTCTAAAAATCAAGCCATCATTTTTGCTGGATATTTGGAAGGCATCCGCTTGATTGACAATCTGATCATTTCTTAAATTACTCCCTCTTTTTAGAGTCAATCGCAATGGTAACTGGTCCGTCTAAACACAATTCAATTTGCATATCTGCCCCAAACACCCCACGCGGCACACTTCTATTTAATTCCGATTCCAACATTTCTAAAAATGTTTCATATAATGGAATTGCAACTTCAGGTTTCGCAGCTTGAATAAATGAAGGTCGATTTCCTTTCGAGGTTTTAGCGTGTAAAGTGAATTGACTAACTACCATTATGTCTTGTGAAAGTTCCTTAACAGACATGTTCATTTTGCCCATTTCGTCTGATAGAATCCGCATATTTATTAACTTTCCAATCAACCATTGTATATCCGATAAGTCATCGTTTTCCTCTAAGCCAATTAACACAAATAAACCATTACCGATAGAACCAACCACAGTATTTTCTACCAAAACTCGTGCAGTTTTAACTCTTTGAATTACCAATCGCATGCTCAAATAAACGTGTTTTTTGGTTTTTCTTGTGTAAAAATGACATATTTTAAGATTAAAATTGAGTAACTTGCTTCCTTAAAAGATGCATTATTCTAAAAAAATTAAACTAATACTTCTTTGTTTGACTTGGATATGTTGTGGCAAAACCTCAGCACAAAATAAATTTTCGCTGAGTCAAACTATCCATAAAGACAGCATTTATTATTATTTGAAGAATAATACCAATGCCACCATAAAAGCTTCAGCTATTACATGCACTTGGTTTCACATGAAGGGAGATTTGGTTTTCTGGCCTGAAGACAAGAGCATTCCATTAAACATTTCAACCACTACTGGTCGTTTTCAAGGAAATACGTTCACTTTTAGGAGACGTTCAGACCAAAAACTGGCCTTTAGCCGATTTATCAATCCTGGTGATAGTGCCATTTTTGTCAGAGCAACGAATTACAATAAACAACCCGATACGCTCATGTGTGCAAACATGCAGTTGTATTATTTAGACACTAACGGCGAAGCATTTAACGACGAAGTTTATCCAAATTTTTCGCAGAAATGCCCATTTCAACGTGTATTTTTGGTTGGTAATTTAAGCAACGATGGCATCCGTTTTGGGAGTTCTGCAAATAAAACACTCCATGCATCTAACACATGCTCAACCGGACTCATTGTCGTAATCATTCATCGCTCAACACTTAAACCCACTACAGCGCCCGGAATTGAACCTCAATGCAGCGACGGCAGAAAATGGACCTCTTTTGGTTATCCAACCGATGAGCAAATATTTTATCGATTTGACTTTACAGACACCAGCAATAAAACCAAATTCGTTCAGTTTTTGGAAGCAATAAACAATGGAGATCATGTATTTTTTTCTACTCCAGCAAGAGTGGCCACGGATCTTAGGGATAAACGTTTATCCAATGCCATGAAATTAATAGGCTCAAATGACTCAATTGGCAAAACTTTGTACTCCGATAAAATGTTCACTGGATACGGACAAAAAGGCGGCAAACCAGGTTCAATTTTCTTTAAGAGAGAAGATAAAAATAATTTTGTTCCTGTTATAAAAGAGTTCTTTTTCTTGCAAGATCAAGAGTATTCCGAAAACAATTCATTCGCTCTGTGTTACGAACCCACCACAGCCAAAATATTGGAAGAACAACCCAATAAACCTACTTCCACCGAAATAATAAACCAATCGCATTTTTCCGTTTACCCAAATCCATCAAATTCATTTATTTTTATAGAAAAAGCGAATCCAAAAGCGGAAGAGTTTGTTTTAACCAATAATGTAGGTAAGGTTATTCAAAATATTACAATAAAAGACTTTAAGAATGAATTGTTTATTGGTGATTTGATTCCCGGATG
>CAMAQS010000012.1 GCA_945860565.1 Chitinophaga pinensis
AATGACGGGAATATACCATTTCAATTCTGCTTTTTGATATTCCTGTGAATACTGTGACTCACCATTCACAGGCTTTTTAGGCTTAACAACGGCATAATTAATGCCCTTAGAATCATATTTTATCACCGAATCGTTTTTGAACCAAAACTGTAAATAAGTATTGGTGGAATAAGAATATGTAATGCCCGAGGAGGTGCTTTTATTTGTAGTGTTCACCGATTGCGCGATGGGAGGCAGCACCAAATTCCACGGATTCTGACTTATTTCTCCCCTTTCATTTTTTATGGTCTCAGATTGCGATTTGGTCGATTCACCCAAGTGATAGTACCAAACTTCGATGTCTTTATAGGAAACATTTCGAGTGGCAACGCCATATTCAGTGATTACTTGAAGTTTATTTTTAAACTTTTGGCGCATCACAGAATCATGGGTAATAAGTGTATCCATTTGCACCGGTGCAGTTACAAAATCAGATGTACTACCGCAGCTAGCCATGATTATCACCGATAACAATCCCCCTAAACCAAAAATGTTAACCTTCATTTATACCAATGATTCGGATTTAATGAAAAATTCTAATTTCTGAAAGGAGTGGTGAATGAATAAATCTTTAACATTAAAAAAGTAGTTTTACATCTGATAATTCATTTGTTGGCATGCCATAAATCAAGTGCCATTTCAGAAATTTCGACGGAAATAATGACCGTTTTATCTCATTTCTTTGGGGGATGAATATTCCGGCAAAATCTCCATTAATATTGTATCCAATTTTAAAAAATGAAACGCCAATTCTCTCTCCTTATTTCTTTATTTACCTATTTCAATCTCTTTGCACAAAAACCACTTTCTATTGAAAACAAATCGTTTAACGGAATAGAATATGTCCAATACAAAGGCGAATATCAAAATTGTTATTTTGCCGAAGCCCGCAAAAAAATAGCATTAGATACACCAGTTACAGAAATGTATTGGTCGGATACTGTCTGTTCTGATTTGTATTTTGAAGGCATCCGTTTAAAGGATACCACTAAAAAATTGGATCATTTTCTCAAAGATTTTGCCTTTTCTTTGGGCAATGGCGAACAAATGAGTTATAATGATTTATGTAGGATGATCGATACTTCTGCCAAAGAAAGCATCCTTAACTTATCCATGAGCACAGAACCATTGTATCAATTTGCAGATATATTAAGCATTCAAAAATCGATGAGTGAGTATGCTGGTGGAGCCCATCCAAACCATGCCATATTTGAGGTGAATTGGGATGTTGCTACCGACAAATGTATATTTTTAAAGGATTTATTCTTGCCGGGATTTGAACGTAAAGTCCAGCCCTATTTCAAACAACAATTAATTCAAAAGTACAATGAAGATTTCAGCGATTATTTTGGAGACACCATCGCCATATCCAGTCACTTTTCATTCAATGATTCCACCATTAGCTTCGATTATAGTCCCTACGAACTTCTACCCTATGCTTACGGTATGGTAAATTTAGAAATCCCCTATTGTGAGGTTAAAGCCTTCGCCACACCCTACTTCAAAAAGCAAATCAAAAAACACCAAAAATTCCTGAAACGCAATCGTCGTTCTGCTTACAAAAAGTGTTAATTTTCGTAAAACTTCACTACTTCTTTTGCAATTTTCGCAATGATTAACTCACTGTTTTCCAGTGTTTCGTATGAGTCAGATACAAAAACTGAAATGGCCACATGATCTCCATTGGAAAGCGTAACTATCCCAACATCATTCACCGCTGAAGTTTTTCCTTCTTTATTGGTATCGCCGGTTCCGGTTTTATGGGCTACTGCTAAATTTTTGGAAATTTTCCCACGAATTCTATTGGCTCCTGTTGCAGTGGCCTCCATGGTTTTGAACAAAAAAGCTGAGGATTCTTTTGTTACAATCATGTTGTGATACAAACCATCCAACAATTCTATGCACGCATAAGGCGTACAATTGTTTTTATATTGAACCTCCCACCCTTTGGATTTCTCAATTTCATTGGCTTTTACGCTCATGTTGGCAATATTTTTATCTTCTAAAAACTGCTCTAATGAAGCGGTTCCACCTATTAAATCAAACAGTAAATCGCAGGCATTGTTGTCAGAAACAGTGATGGCATATTCTATTAATTTGGCCACTGATATTTCAAAATCTCCGTTGGGATGTTCGTCGCGCATGGGACTCCAAGTATTGGTGCGTAAATCAGAGGGCATGATGTACATTAATTGCTCTAATTGTAGTTCTTTTTTATCCACCAAATTCAATACAGCCAAGGCCAAAGGGAATTTGTAAACACTTTGCATGGGATAAATTCGCTCATTTAATACGGTCAAAGTATCTCGTTTTTCCATGTGCATAATGGCCACACCTACTTTGGCTTTGTAAGGGGTAATTATTTTTTGGAGGGATGTTTTTAGCTTGCTGTTATTAGGTTGTTGTGCAGCGGCGAAATGCGCCGAAAATCCCCCGAAAAAGAGAATAATACATGCTCCTATTTTGTTGATTTTGTATTGTTTCATTGCTTAAATTCTATTGCTTAAACGGAATGGCACGCAAGGCATAAACCATTGGGATTTGCGGTTTTATGGTGGAAATCACAAATTTATTAGGACCTATTTCTTGCATATTCTGAAAACAATTATACGGGGAATAATTGAATTCTTCAAAACTATCTACCATTAAGCCATTGGATTTTAACGCATTGAATACTTCTGAGAGGCTGTGATTCCAAGTAATGTCGTTCACTTTGATATCGCTATCGGCATTCGCGTAAGTGCCACTTTGTTCTTCAATAATAGGGGTAGATTTAAAATAATCGTAGGTAATTTCGGTAAATTCATTGTTATACATCCACAAAACTGGATGAAATTCCGCCATAATAAATTGTCCATTGGGTTTCAAAAAATGCCTAACCACTTTTGCCCATTTGTCTAAATCTGGCAACCATCCAATGGTACCGTAACTTGTAAACACAATGTCGAAGGTATCCTGATTTACAGTTGGAGCACTATATACATCGGCACAAACAAATTGAGCGTTCAAATTCATTTTATCAGCTAAATTTTTTGCATATTCTATGGCTTTGGGAGAAAAATCCAATCCAACCACTTCTGCTCCCAGCTGTTGCAGCGCCAGCGAATCCTGTCCAAAATGGCATTGTAAATGCAGAATTTTCTTGCCTTTTACATCCCCCAATAACGAAAGTTCTATGTCGTTTAGCACTTGTTTTCCATTTATAAATCCTTGAACATCGTAGAAATCAGAATCTATGTGCACACCCACTCTTTTATCCCACGATTGCTGGTTAATTTTCAAATAATCGGAGTTAGCATCTGTTGTCATAACTAAAATGTCAAAGATAAGTTAGGAATTGAAATCATCTATTGGTAAAAACTCTAATTTGCCTTAAAAACGGCACCATGAAAATAAAAAATAAATCTTTCTTTTTGGCGGCACTTTTCACGGTGGGATTTTTGATAATGGAATTAACAGACATTTATGGAGACTCAGTTGGGGTAAAAGTGTTTTTTGCGTTTTTAATCCTGACATATTTACTTGCTGGGTTTTGGAGTAGGAAAAATAAAAGTGATAAACCGTAATTTGAATTACTACAATTCCCACAAATTCACCAATCAATTCTGTATCAGGAATACTGAATTTATTGATTCTGAAGATTGATTTTTAGATTATTACTTAAAAAGCAATGTGCATTTAGGGAGCAGTTTCCAACAAAATTGAATAACCTGAAAATAGTGAGAAATGAGTATATTCGTATTTAATCTAAGATTTTCAATCAAAAAATAGACGTTGTGAATTTATAAATTGCCTATGCCAAAAATTGCGGTCTACAAATTCCTGACATTTTTTATTTTTGCATACGATGCAATAAATGAGCCACCTCACCTTCATATTGTTAAAGAAAAAGGGTATCGTCAACGCTCCGCCAAAATTTGGTTAGATACCTTAAAAGTTGTCGAAGTTGGAACATTAAATGAAAAGGAATTAAACCAAGCGATTACACTCATAAAAAATAACAAAAACATATTGATTGAAGCTTTTAACAAAGTAAAAACAGGTCAAAAAATCAAAACACTAAAATTAAAATAATGACAGCGACTCTTAAAAATACGAAAATGCGCATTGTTAAATTAACTTTTGACAAAGTTGGAAAAATTACTATAAAGCTTGAAGATGGTCGCATTCTCATAGTACCTATCAAATATTTTCCAGACATTCAAAAAATGT
Source organism: Chitinophaga pinensis (assembly GCA_945860565.1). Lineage (GTDB taxonomy): Bacteria > Bacteroidota > Bacteroidia > NS11-12g > UBA955 > VMCP01. The sequence goes on from CAMAQS010000012.1 coordinate 4,252, forward strand.
CTGTTGAAAAGCGCAAAAAATATACAATTGTAGATGATAGAACCGTTCTTTTCTCTTATTCTGATAATATATATCATTTGGAAGATTTTATGGGTTTAGAAAATAAATGGAGAGAAAGGTAATGAATGCTAGTAGCAAAAATAAGGATTTAAAAATTATTCTATCTAGCAAGCTTCTAACTCAAAAGAAAAATGAAACCCCTTTACTTCCTTATTCTAACCACATTAATTGGCCAACTTGGTGCTCAGAATAAAAGCAATGGCTCCAATAGAGGAAACTTTGATCGATTGCAAATAGGCATGGTAGTTTCACCCGATTTTTGTTTTAGAACATTAAAAAACAATGACGGTAGTGCAACAAGCGATAATGTGATAAGTGCACGCAATGAGCAAGAAACACCCAAAATTGGCTATACGGCAGGCGTAAATGTGTGTTACAACATAAACACAAACTTTGGCATTGAATCAGGCATTCAATATTCAAACAAAGGGTATCAAACGAAAATCGAATACTTAATATTCGGTGGACCTGGAATTTTTGAGCCCATTGAAACTAACAATAGATATAATTTCCACTGCATTGATATTCCCCTGAAATTGAATTTCGCCGCAGGTACTGGAAACGTTCGGTTTATTTCTAGTCTGGGAATAACAACGAATTTTTTCGGAAAAGAAACGCAAATAAGATACTTCTATTACCCAAACAGAACCGACAAAAGTTCTGGACCTACTGGATTTGACTACAATGATGTAAACATATCTCCTACAGTAAGTGTCGGAATAGATTATAAAATTAAAGACGGAATGAATTTGCGTATTGAGCCTGCTTTTAGATATACCATTTTGAAAATCATTGACTCGCCTGTTTCTGGTTATTTGTATAGTGGCGGAATAAATGTTGGATATTACGTTGGATTTTAAAGATTTGGTATGGAGGTAAGTCAACAATCAAAAATTGAAGATATGTCAACTGCTTTAAAAAAGGCATTTGATCCCTATTTTGATGCACCCAAACAGGCGTGGTTTGAATTTGCAGAACTTTGCCAGGAGATTGAGTTTCCTAAAGAATTTATATTAAAAAAGGCCCATGAGTCAGAACGATTTTTTTATTTCATCCTAAAAGGAAGTATGGGCGTTTTTTTATGGAAAGACAATAATCCCGTCTGTTTGGATTTTGCCTTTGAAAATCATTTTATTGGCGATTACATGTCTATTTTAACTGGTGCTCCTACCCCGTTGGAAATCAAAACTTTGGATGCGAGCACGGTTTATCGGATTTCTAGGGATAATTATTTGCAATTGGGGCAAACAGAAATTGGCAATACGCTGATGCGCATTGCCGCAGAATCATCATTTATTTCCAAGCAACAACAACAAATTGACCTACTCACCAAATCTGCTAAGCAACGATATGAAGAACTTTCCTTGCATTTTCCGCAAATTGAATTGCGTGTAGCACAAAAATACGTGGCGTCTTATTTGGGAATAACGCCCCAAAGTTTGAGTAGGTTGCGCAAACTCTCGTAAAAGTTACCATTTGGTAATTGATTTTAAACAAACTCATGGCAACTTTGCACCATGAAATTACCCTGTTTTGGAATTGCCCTTTGTGTGCTCGGATTGTTGTTTTTAAGTGTTAAATCCGTTTATGGCCAAAGAAGCAACACAGATTCGTCTTTGCAACAGATTTTGAACAATGCAACAGATGGTAAATACATTCACGGTACAACCGTATTTATCCAAGGAAAAAATGGCAAATGGCAAGGAGCCACAGGCAATTTCAAAACCGAAACCCCGTATTTTATTGCCAGCACAACAAAACTCTATACCACCGCAGTAATTCTGCATTTGGAATCCCAAAAAAAACTAAAACTGAGTGATTCCCTGAAACAGTATTTTTCGCAAAAAGAATTGCAAGGATTGCATTTTTTGAAACACACAGAATGGGCGCCTCACATTACAATAGGTCAACTGCTGTCGAATACATCCGGTTTGCCTGATTATTTTGAAGACAAAGACGATAAGGGACAAATTTTGATGAATAACCTATTTATAGGCAAAGACCAATCGTGGAATTTTCAGGATGTGTTACAACTCACAAAACGCATGAAGCCTAAATTTACCCCAGGTCAAAAGGGGAAAGCCCATTATTCCGATTCCAATTTCCAATTATTGGGTGAACTGATTGAGCGTATTACCGGTAAATCCATTCAACAGGTGTACCAAGAAATCATTTTTACCCCATTGAATCTAAAGAACACCTATTTGTATTCCGATAGCAGCGATAGACGTCCTGTGCCCATGTATTATAAGGAAAACACATTGAACATTCCCTTGGCCATGTGCAGTGTCAAAGCCGATGGAGGCATAGTTTCTACTGCAGAGGAATCCTTTGTTTTTCTTCAAGCTTTTTTTGGGGGATATTTTTTCGACAAGGTAAAAATTCCAACACTTTACGACTGGAAACCGGTGATGTTTCCGCTGGAATATGGAATGGGAATTATGCGCTTCAAATTACCCAAAATGCTCACTCTGGGCAAAGAAATGCCCGAACTTATTGGACATTCTGGCATATCTGGTGCGTTTGCCTATTATGTACCTTCGAAGGATCTGTTTATCACTGGAACGGTGAATCAAATAAACAATCCCGGTACATCCTACAAAACGATTCTGAAGTTGATTGATGTTTATTCCCGTTAACATTAAAAAAGCAATTTGAATCAAGGAATTTGCAATTCCAACAAAAAAACGCAATTCAATGAATTGCGTTTTTCGCATTAATTTTAAAACCTGTTAAGGTATTCTGTAATGTATACGGCAACCAAATGATTCAGTAATAGGTTGTGTAACTGTTTTCTTATCTAACAGTTGGTCAACATATCATTGAGAACTTTTTTCCTGTCCAAAATGAGGACACGATTAGGTTATTGAAACTCGCAACAAAATTCAAATGTTTAATCCAGGTTAAACACTTCATAAAGAATGAATTAATTATCGAACAAATTCAAAAAACCTTACGCATTTCTAGGCTTCCATTCCCGTTTTACCCCAGGTTTCTTGTCTGTTTTGGGTGCAGGCGACGAACGATTAGAATCAGGTTTTGAAACGTTTGATTCTGATTTTGATACTGGATTATTAAACCTTGGACGAGAATTTGAATTATCAGATTTTGGAGTATTCCGGTTAAACTCTCTATTGGGTTTATTGTTTGTGCTTTTGTTCGAAGAATTGTTATTCCCGTTTGAGTTTTCTCTAGACGCACTTTTGGGTTTGTTAAATCTACTCGGAGGTCTTTGAAATTCTTTAGGCGCATCGGCATCCGCAATTTTAATTCCTGGAGGAAATGGATGTTCTTCTTCTACGGGGATTTCCTGTTTAATGAGTTTTTGGATGTCGCGTAAAAACGGCACCTCTTCCCTATCCACAAAAGACCAAGCAATTCCACTGTTTCCTGCACGTCCAGTTCTTCCAATACGGTGAACATACGTCTCAGGGATGTTTGGAATTTCATAATTAATTACGTGTGTTAATTCATCGATGTCAATGCCTCTAGCAGCAATGTCTGTGGCCACTAAAACACGGGTTGTTTTGTTTTTGAAATTGGTCAATGCATTTTGTCTAGCACTTTGACTTTTATTTCCATGAATGGCCTGTGCTGAAATATTTAAGCCTACCAAATCTTTAACTACCTTATCGGCACCGTGTTTGGTTCTTGTAAACACCAAAACGGTGGGTATTTCTACCTCACTTTCATCCAATAGGTGTCTCAATAAAAAGCGTTTGGTTTTTTGATCTACAAAAAATACTTTTTGACTCACTTTTTCCGCTGTTGTAGAAACGGGTGCAACTGATACCCTCACTGGATTCACCAAAATGGATTGGCTTAACTTAACCACTTCGGCGGGCATGGTTGCCGAAAAGAACAAGGTTTGTCTTTTAACGGGCAACTTGGCTATCACTTTTTTTACATCATGGATGAACCCCATGTCTAACATTCTATCGGCTTCGTCCAGAACAAAGTGTGATATATTTCTTAAATCCACATGTCCTTGTTGCATTAAATCCAACAATCTTCCAGGTGTAGCCGTAATGATATCCGTACCGCGTTTCAGGGCATCCACTTGCGGTGATTGCCCTACTCCTCCAAAAATAACGGCATTTCGAACTTGAACGTTTTTACCGTAAGCTTTAATGCTCTCGTCTATTTGTAAGGCAAGTTCACGTGTAGGTGTTAGAATTAAAGCACGAATGGGACGGCGTTTGTCTTGTGACACTACATCCATTAAATGTTGGATAATGGGAATTGAGAATGCCGCTGTTTTACCTGTACCAGTTTGTGCTGTGCCTAATATATCTTGATGATTTAATGCGGGTGGAATGGCTTGTTCTTGAATTGGGGTGGGTTGTGTATAACCCTGTGTGGAAAGCGCTTCTATTATTTTTGAAGCGATTCCGAGTTTAATAAAATCTTTCAATCCTGCAAAGATAGGTATAGTTACATCATTTTGTCCATTTAAGATGAATACTATGTTAAGTTTTTGTCGCGTTTTTCGCAAATTTCAAAATTCATCGTAATATTGCAATGTATTTATGGGACTCACCAAATCAGATTTATTTACTGCAGAACAAAATCAGCTGGCACAAGTTGCCAAAGCGTTGGCTCATCCTGCTCGAATTGCCATTTTAGAACATTTGTTGATGCAAAATGCATGTATTAACAGTGACTTAGTCGACGAACTTGGACTTGCTCAGGCTACCATTTCTCAACATTTAAAGGAACTAAAGGAAATTGGAATCATCCATGGAAGCATTGAAGGAAATAGCATGAGCTATTGCATTAACCCTGAGAAATGGTCTGAAATTACTTCAAACATGAATCGTTTGTTTAATCAATATGTCCCAAAAGACAATAACTGCTGCTAATACCATCCATGAAAAAAATACTATTCTTTAATGCCTTAATTTTATTTGGATTAATGGCTTGTGACCCAAACAAAACATCCCCCGAAAAAACCATTACAACTATGAACGCTAGCATTGTCAATTACATCGATTCACAGGTAATTCCTGGATTTGATACCTTATCCCCCGAAAGAAAAGAAATTCTGAATGAATTGTCTGATTGGATTTCCGAAAATACAGACTCAAACCGTGCCCTTACATTTATTTGCACCCACAATAGCAGAAGAAGTCATTTTGGTCAAATTTGGGCTCAAGTAGCAGCGAATTATTATGGCATTTCAAATATAAAAACCTATTCAGGAGGCACTGAGGCCACCGCATTTAATCCAAGAGCCATTGCAGCCATGGAAAGAGTAGGATTTTCAGTAGCCAAAGACAGCGGCGAAAACCCCATGGTTCATTTAAAATACGATACAGAATCGGAAGCAATCAATTGCTTTTCAAAAAAATACAGCGATAAAAGTAATCCACAAAAACAATTTGCAGCAATCATGACGTGTTCTCATGCGGACGAAGCTTGTCCAGTCGTTTTTGGTGCTTCTAAACGATTTGCAATAATGTATTTAGACCCTAAAGTGGCAGACAATACTGACCAAGAAACCGCAAAATACGACGAACGCTGCAAGCAAATTGCCACTGAAATGTTCTATGTGATGTCTCGTGTGAAAAAATAACCATGAAAAAACTGGGTTTTTTAGACCGCTGGCTCACCCTTTGGATATTTTTGGCCATGCTTTTGGGTGTTTTGTTGGGATATATTTTCCCTGGAATTTCGGACGTAATCGATTCGTTTTCAGCGGGAACCACCAATATCCCCATTGCCATTGGATTGATACTAATGATGTATCCGCCACTTGCGAAAGTGAATTATGCCTTGCTGCCGGCAGTATTTAAAAATACCAAATTATTGGGTGTTTCATTGCTTTTGAACTGGATTATTGGTCCGGTAATCATGTTTATTCTGGCCATTGTTTTTTTACAAGATCATCCAGATTACATGGTTGGATTAATTCTAATCGGACTGGCACGCTGCATAGCCATGGTGTTGGTTTGGAATGATTTAGCCGAAGGAAACGCAGAATATGGAGCGGGTTTGGTTGCGTTAAATAGTGTATTTCAAATCTTTGCTTACAGTTTTTACGCGTGGTTGTTCATAACGGTACTTCCTCCGTATTTCGGATTTAAAGGGGCATTGGTCGATATTTCGGTGGCCACCATAGCCGAAAGTGTGGGCATTTATTTGGGTGTTCCCTTTTTGATGGGGATTATCACCCGAACGGTATTGGTAAAACAAAAAGGCGAAACGTGGTACAAAGAACAGTTTATTCCTAAAATTAGTCCAATTACCTTGGTATCGTTATTGTTTACCATTGTGGTGATGTTTTCATTAAAAGGAGAACTCATTGTAACTATTCCACAGGATGTGTTACTGATATCCATACCGTTATTGATCTATTTTGGGATTATGTTTTTTGTGGGATTTTTTGTCAGCAAAGCAACGGGAGCACCCTACTCCACAAACGCTGCGGTGGCATTTACAGCGGCCGGCAACAACTTCGAGTTGGCCATAGCCGTGGCTATAGCTGTTTTTGGCTTGAATTCAGGTCAAGCCTTTGTGGGCGTCATTGGTCCGCTGGTGGAAGTCCCCGCCCTCATTTTGTTGGTTCGGGTGGCATTGAAGAGGTTGAGGTAACTCATTGGAAGTATACCGCAATAATTTTATAACCTTAGAATACAGTTGTCAAAATATGGATTATAAAAATAGTAAAAATTACAACTTTTATTCTATTTTTATTCTGGATCTATTTCCACAATTTTGTTGTCTCGCATTACTACAAGTTTGCTTTTTTTCGCTTTTTTATATTTCAACAGATCTTCATAGGTTTTTTCTAGGCCTTTAAGTATTTTAAGTTTGAGTTCATTGAAACTTTCTTGATTCGTCATATCGTTTTTTTAAATTGTTGTATATTTCTTGATTGAAAATAATTATTTCATTATCAAAGTACTTTTCGGCAAAAAGATAGTGTTTACCCTCTGAATTATCAAACAAGAAAACCGTGTCTACAATTGAAAGGTAAATATCAAAAAAGTTTCTAATACCTCTTAAATATCTTCTTTCAATAACTTCAATGGGTATATTATGACCGCCCTCTTTTACTCGCGTCCGAACTCGTTCTTTGGCCAAATCAACATTTGAAAGCCAAAAGAATAACAAGCATATTTTATAACCATTTGCTTTCGCTTTGACTATTTTGCTTTTATAACTTTTAGTGGATAACGTAGTTTCTATAGCGAATGTTTCATTCTTTGAAAGTAATTCATCAATTCTATAGAGCATTATTCGCCCGGCTTCAATTGCAACTTTCTCTGGTTGAAAAGGTGAAATTCCCTTGGCAATTTCATCGGCATTTATAAATTCTTTACAATTCAATATTTCTGGTAAAATCGTAAACGATGCAGTAGTTTTTCCAACACCATTACAACCTGCAACTATATAAAGATTTTTACCACTCATTCAAACGAATTTACGCATAGTTTTTGTAGTTTTTCTAAAACATTGGTTTGGGACACACAATAATAGCCATAAAGTTTATAAAATTCTTTTGTGAAATATTGTATCGGTAATTACCGAAATCTTTGCTTCTCGATGTGTTTTCCAACTTGGTAATCCTGATTGTAAAAAGTGTCAATACAAGCTATTCTTATATACAATGTCTTGATATTTCACAATCTTAAGAAAACCATTAATTAATTTGGAATAAAATTAATTCCATTTCCTTTTGCAGTGAATTAAACTCTAATTAAGATTTGAGTTATTTAACCAAAATCTATTTAATAGAAAATTTATTACGGCCACAAATTAATTTGAAATAGGGCGTTTCAATTACTTTATTTGAATCATCAGGTAGTTTAGAAATACTACTCCTTAAATAATATTAATTTCTTTAGGCGTTGAGGTCTTTTGATGTATTCTTGATGTAAATTCTGAGTTTAAATCTAAAGTCACCTAGAAAAGTGTTTTGAATTTGGTTCAATTCCAGGTTATTCAAAGGTGGATGATTATCTTTGACTTTAAAGGTAAATATTTAAAGTTCTAAATGAAAACCATTGAAGTAGTTTGTGCGGTAATTCAGCAAGGCGATGCTTTTTTATGTGTACAACGCGGAAAACATAAATTTGATTATTTGAGCTATAAATACGAGTTTCCAGGCGGTAAAATCGAGAATGGAGAAACACCACAAAGTGCATTAATCCGTGAGATTAAAGAGGAACTCGATTTAACGATTGAGATTCAAAAAGAGCTGTGTACTGTGCAACATGTTTATCCCGATTTTGAAATTCAAATGACCGCTTTTTTGTGCACTTCAGACAATAGTACTTTGAAATTAAATGAACACATAAACAGTGTTTGGTCAAATTCAGAAAGTTTAAACGATTTAGATTGGGCTGCCGCCGATGTGCCCATTGTGGAGCACCTAAAAGTGATGAGGGATTAAAGATGAGAGAATTGTTGCACGACGCCTTAATAGCGGGATATATAGATAAAACACATTCCGCCAATGGAGATTATCTGCCAGAATTGTTATTAAACGATAAAACCCGACATAAAAGTGTACTACAATCCATTCATTTCGCGCTGCAAAACTGTGATGAGTTTTGGTTGAATGTTGCATTCGTTACTACGAGTGGCTTAGCTACCATCAAACAACAGCTCATAGAACTCAATAGAAGAAAAATCCGGGGTAAAATCTTAGTGTCTCAATACCTAAATTTTACTCAACCAGAGGCTTTAAAGCAACTGCTTTTATTTGATAATATGGAAGTTAGAATTAGCACCCATGACAGCCATCACATCAAAAGTTATATTTTCAAAAAAGACCGGATTGTTGACTTAATCATAGGGAGTAGTAACCTCACAGCCAGTGCGTTGACAATAAATAAAGAGTGGAATTTAAAAGTTTGTGGTGCATTTGAGAGTTATATAATTCACAAAACTTTAAGTGAATTTGATTTGCTATTTGCGCAAGCAAAACCTGTGAATCAATCCTTTATTGATGCTTACATTTTGGAATACTCTAAGTCCAAAGTTCCTGCAGAATTTCACGAAAATCCGGGTCCACAGCTTGTTACGGCAGAGAAAATCCTACCTAATTCTATGCAATCCGAGGCGCTAAAAAACATTGAATATTTGCGCGCATCGGGGGCTAAAAGAGCGCTATTAATTTCGGCTACTGGAACAGGAAAGACTTATTTATCTGCCTTTGATGTAGTTAAATGCAAACCCAAAAAACTTTTATTTGTGGTTCATCGCAGAACCATCGCCAAAGCTTCTTTAGAATCGTTTTCAAGGGTCATTTCAGACTTCAAAATTAAAATGGGTATGTTTTCTGGGGATGAAATAGGCTACAATTACGATTATTATTTTGCAACCATTCAAACCATTAGTCGGGACGAACATTTATCAAAATTCACTTCCGACTATTTTGATTACATTATTGTAGACGAAACCCACCGATCTGGTGGAAATACATATCAAAAACTCATTCAACATTTTAAACCGAAATTCCTTTTAGGAATGACCGCTACTCCGGAAAGAACCGATGGTTTTGATATTTTCAACTTATTTGATTACAACATTGCGTATGAAATTCGATTGCATCGGGCTTTAAAAGAAAATTTGTTATCCGATTTTCATTATTATGGCGTGAGCGATTTAACCGTAAATGGAGAAGTTGTAGAAGAAACTTCTTCTTTTAATTATTTGTCAAGTGATGAAAGAATTAGACACATTCTGACCACCATTAATTTGTATGGAACAGATTCAGGGGTTACTAAAGGACTTGTTTTTTGCCCTGCGAATACAGCAAATCAATCTAATGAAATTCACTTTTTATGTGAAAAATTCAACGAATTTGGCTTTAAATCGGTTGTTTTAACGGCAACTAATTCTGAAAAAGAAAGACTTTCTGCCATTGAAAAATTAGAATCTACAGGGCCAGAAAAGTTAGATTATATATTCACCGTAGATTTATTCAATGAAGGAATTGACATTCCCGCAGTGAATCAAATTGTGCTATTAAGACCAACTCAATCCTCTATAGTATTTGTACAACAACTTGGGCGTGGTTTGCGGAAACATAAAGGTAAGGAATATTTAACAGTGATTGATTTTATAGGCAATTATTCCAATAATTTTTTAATTCCAATTGCCCTATATGGAAATGATTCTTACAACAAAGAATCCATCCGTAAACAACTCATTGGCGGGGAACAATTATTACCCGGTACTTCTACTATTAACTTCGAAAAACAAGTAAAAGAGAACATTTTAAAATCATTGAATGGTTCTAATTTTAATGCACGGAAAAAATCAATTGAAGATTACCAATATTTAAAACAAAAATTGGGAAGAATTCCCATGATGTGCGATTTTCTAACTCATGGCAGCCGTGATCCATACAATTATGTATTGTCAGACAAGTCTTACTACAATTTTGTGCAGAAGCAAGAACGCACAGGCTTAGACTTATTAAATGAAACTCACAGACGCTGCTTAGAACTGTTTGCTTCAGAAGTAAACAATGGAAAACGAATCATAGAAACCATCACTTTAAAACTATTATTGCAAGAAAACGAGGTTTCAGCAGATCAAATAAAGACAGAAATCCATGAAAAATATGGAATTCAGTTAAAAAATCGGGATGTTGAATCCATTACCAATCATTTGAACTTTAAGTTTTCGCACAAAAATATATTGCAAAGCATCGGACTATCCGAACTCGTTGTTTTCGAAAATGGCAATTTCCAATTAAGTCCGGATTTTCAATCCATTTTACAAACACCGGTATTCTTGTCTTTTCTTACTGACAATGTGAATTGTGCTTTGATTCAATATCAACAATCCTTATCAGAATATATATATCAAGATGGCTTTTTATTGAATGAACGATATTCTAGAAAAGATGTATTTCGGATTTTGAATTGGTCCGAAAATCCAAACCCTCAAAATGTTGGTGGATACATGCGCAGTCCCGACAAGTCAAACTGCCCTATTTTCGTCACTTACCATAAGAGTGAATCCATTTCTGAAACCACCAATTATCACGATCATTTTATTTCTAGGGATATGTTGGGTTGGATGTCAAAATCGAAGCGGTCATTAACTAGTCCCGATGTAATAGACATTCAAAAAAGCAGTGAAAACAACATGCGTTTGCCTTTATTCGTAAAACGGGATGATACTGAAGGTACTGAATTTTATTATTTGGGTGATTTAACCGTTCTTCAAAACGAAACAGTGCAAACCACAATTGGTTCTGACAATGCCAGCGTGGTATCCTTTAAATTCAAAATCAACCCGCCATTAGATTTGGCCATGTACAGTTATATTACTGGTAAAGAAGGTTAAATTCAAATTAAAATTAACAAACAGTCTTGATAATTTTATTTACAACCTAAATTACACCAATCTGTAAATTTAAATGTATAAACATTTCACTACGATCGGAATTAAAAAGCATCTTCGTTTCCATGTCATTTTCTAAATCTAATAGTTGGGTGTTGTTAAATAAAAATTCTTCGAAAATATTGTGCGTATTTATTTGATAATTCAAAAGTTTATTATCCTCGATCTTGAGCATGGGTAAAGTAGTTTCATTATATTTTCCTGTCCATACATTTAAAGTATTCATTCCAAGGGCGAGTTCTAAAAGAAATCTTTGTATTTTACTTTGATAAAAGAAATGTGAAAATTCCAGATTGTAATTTAATGGATTTAACCGTTTCAATTCATTTGTTAATTCAAGAGTCGTTTTAAAATCAGACTTATAAAAAAGCAAAACCAAATTCGCCAACAATTCAGGCATTTTACTATCTATTAAGACAAGATTGTTTTTGAATAGTTCATTTTCAACTTTTACAAAATCAATTTGTCCACCCGATTCCATAAAATCATTCAGTATTTTTCTTTTATAATTCGTAGAATAATTTGAATAGTTTTCATATAATCCAAATTCGCTCAAATTACGATGCTTCAAAACATAAATAAATCGCACAGACTCATTGATATTAAACAAAGTTGTAGTGCCTACCAATAATTTGTTCTGATTAATATCTTGTTGCAGCATAATATTGAAAATTTTGGAGATCCTGAGATTAAATAATTCTCCTGCAATTTAATCCTTTTCAACCCAATATCTCTGGCGAAAATCAACACAATTTGTAAACAACCCCAATTTTTTTTGCAAAAACTGCAAATATCGCGAAACGCAGTTTCAAAGAGAATTTGAAATTGGAATGAAATATGGGTAAGTTTGTGATTGGTGTACTTCGTAACCAACTTTAATGACAATAGACAAAAGTGGAATTAAAAACCTTGAATACGTAACAGTGAACCCCGGATTCTGAAATAGGTGGAAATTGATTTACCTCAGGCTAGTTGAAAAGTTCGCAGGAGCATCTAATACAATGAAAAAAGGGTAAGACAGATCTAAACCAATTTCAAAATGACTACAGAAAAAGTTGAAATGGTGGTGAATGTTTTCTTCGTAAAAAGCAAGACATCAATGGCAAAAAAAAATACCGCGATACATAACGCATTTTAACAATGGAAGAAAATACCAATTTTATTATTTATCATAACCCAAACGGAGAAGTAAAGGTAGATGTTTTTGTAGAAGGTGAAACCGTATGGCTAACTCAAAAGAGTATGGGAGAACTTTTTGGCGTAGTAAAATCAACCATTAGTGAGCATCTTTCCAATATTTTTGATACCAATGAGTTGCAAAAAGAGTCAACTGTTCGGAATTTCCGAACAGTTCAACAAGAAGGAAAACGATTGGTAAATCGAGATATTGAATATTATAACCTTGATGCCATTATTTCTGTGGGTTACAGAGTAAATTCTAGCAAAGCAACTCAGTTTAGAATTTGGGCTACCCAAACTTTGAAGGAGTATATTATTAAGGGATTTGTGCTGGATGATAACCGTCTGAAGCAAGGTCAAACACTTTTTGGCAAAGATTATTTCAAAGAGTTACTTCGTAGGGTCCGTTCCATTAGGGCAAGTGAACGCAGAATTTACCAACAAGTAACTGATATTTTTGCAGAATGTAGTATTGACTACGATAAGAATTCAGACATCACAAAGAATTTTTATGCCATGGTGCAAAATAAATTTCATTTTGCAATTACCGGGAAAACGGCTGCCGAAATTATTCACCTATCAGCAAATAAACATAAAGACAATATGGGGCTTACCACATGGAAAAATGCACCAAACGGACGAATATTAAAATCAGATGTGATTGTCGCTAAAAATTATTTGCAAGAAAAAGAAATTAGTCAATTGGAAAGAACTGTAACAGGCTATTTTGATTACATAGAAGGTTTGATAGAGCGAGAAAATACGTTTACAATGGAACAATTGGCAGACAGTGTCAATAAGTTTCTTACGTTTAACGAATACAAAATATTGCATGGCAAAGGCGGACTTTCAAAGATTCAGGCTGCTAAAAAAGCTATAGAAGAATATGATGAGTTTAATAGAACTCAAAAACTCATTTCTGATTTTGATAAGGAACTTAATAAGGGAGAAATGTAAAAAAATATAGATTAGAGTTCAAGCTTTTGCTTATGAAATTGGCTGTGAAAAACTATTCCAATAATTGATTGTAGTATATTGGAAATTTTTTGTAAGTAAATAATTACTGAATTACATAATCCCGAGGATATTAACGATAGGACTCGAGACGCCGAAATATTGGAATTTCAAGCAGTATTGAAAGCCATTAGGCAGTAAAAGGTTTTATTCTCTTCGGTGTTGAATGTTATCAATTCCTTTAAAATTTAACCCATTTCAACCCAATATCACATGCGAAAAACGCGGCAAGTCTTAAAAAATGACACTATTTTTTGGAATAATTGCAAATCAATTTTTTCAATTTGGAAACATTGCGGAACTTTGTCCCATGAAATTCTTTTTGAACCTTTTATTTGCCACTTTGGTCTTGGCGGCGTGTGCACCTAAACAATTTTACGCGCCAAACGACCTCGACATTGAACGCGGTAGAACTAAATTTCCGAATTACACTTTGGCGGAAATGAACCGCGGTAAAATTGTATACTCCCAAAATTGTGGCAATTGCCATGCCTATAAAAATCCTTCAAAGTATTCAGAAAGCGAATGGAATGAAATTGTGCCGAGAATGGTTAAAAAAGCCAACAAAAACGACATGTTAATTAACAAAGAAGAAGCCGAACTGTTGCGCAAATTTGTGATTACCATGAGTCTTAGACCTTTAGACTAAGCATTAATTATCCTTAAATCAGGAAACCGGTTCCAATACTTCCGTTGGACGCAATTTTAAGATAATCATTTTAGAAGTTGGCGTGTTGCTCTTATCTGCCACACTGTCTATTGGCACCAAGACATTTGTTTCAGGGAAATACGTTGCGCAACAACGCTCCGGAATACTGAATTCCAGTATGATAAAATTTTTGGCCACGCGTTCACGTCCCCCAAAATCATTAATCAAATCTACCCTATCCCCGTGTTTATATCCCAACCGCTTTATGTCAAAAGCATTCATAAATATAACCCTGCGTTCGTTGTGTACGCCTCGGTAACGGTCGTCTAAACCATAAATGGTGGTGTTAAATTGGTCGTGGCTGCGAACAGTCATCATCATCAACTCATCTTCCTCAATTTTAATGGGTTGCACGGTTGCCACATTGAAATTTGCCTTGCCGGTAATGGTTTTAAACTGTCCTTCACGCGCTGAATTTGGCAAATAAAATCCACCCGGCAACCGCGCTCTATCGTTGTATAAATCGAACCCCGGAATCGTTTTTTCTATGTCCCAACGGATGTTGTCGTAATGTTCCATATACCTCTGCCAGTTCACTTTCGTTTTATCTCCAAACACAGCCTGGGCCAATTTACACACTATTACTGGCTCACTCAACAAATTGTCTGATACAGGCTTAAGTACTCCTTTGGACATCTGAATGACTCCCATGGAATTCTCACAGGTCACAAATTGCAATTCGCCATTTAACACATCGTGGTCGGAACGACCCAAGCACGGCAGAATGATTGCTTCTTCGCCGGTAATTAAATGGCTTCGATTTAATTTCGTGGAAACCTGCACCGTTAACTTGCATTTTTCCAATGCTTCTGCCGTATATATGGTATCTGGAGTGGCTGACAAAAAATTCCCTCCCATGGCAAAAAACACCTTTACTTTACCCTCGTGCATGGCTTTGATGCTGTCTACCACATCTAAACCGTGATCTGCAGGAGGTTCAAATCCAAATACCCGTTCAATATTATCTAAAAACGCTTTCGACGGTTTTTCGTAAATGCCCATTGTTCTGTCACCTTGCACGTTGGAGTGGCCTCTTACCGGGCACGTACCAGCACCGGGTTTGGCAATGCTGCCTTTTGCAATGAGCATGTTTACCACTTCTTTGATGGTATCAACGGCATTTTTATGCTGTGTTAAACCCATTGCCCAGCAGGAAATAATCTTTTTCTTGTATTTAATGGCTTGAAATGTCTCTTGAACCTGCTCTAACGTGATTCCAGAGTGATACACCAATTCATCAAAATTTTGAGCCAAAATATGCGACTTCCACTCTTCAAATCCAGAGCTATGATTTATTATGAACTCGGGATCCAATATTTGACCCTTTTCACTTTCTTCGGCTTGCAACATTAGGTATGCCAAGGCCTGAAACAAAGCCAAATCTCCGTTGATTTTTACCTGTAAAAAGTGGTCTGTCAATCGGGCTTTAATACCCAAAGCGCCTTTTATAGATTGTGGATCTTTAAAAGCCATGAGACCTGTTTCAGGAAGTGGATTCACAGAAATGATGGTACAGCCTTTTTCCTTTGCTTTTTGCAAGGCACTTAACATGCGTGGGTGGTTGGTTCCGGGATTTTGTCCGATGATAAAAATCACGTCCGCAACGTAAAAATCTTCCAGTTTTACACTTCCTTTTCCAATTCCGAGAGATTCGTTTAATGCCACACCACTTGACTCATGGCACATGTTGCTGCAATCGGGCAAATTGTTGGTGCCATATTCGCGGACAAACAGTTGGTATAAAAATGCGGCTTCGTTGCTGGTTCTTCCGCTGGTATAAAACACAGACTCGTTGGGGTGATTTACCGCATTGAGTTCTGTTGCAATTTTCGCAAAAGCAGAATGCCAAGAAATTGGCCTATAGTGTGTTGCTCCTTTTTCCAAATACAATGGTTCTGCAATTCTGCCTTTTTTGCCAATTTCATAGTCATTCAGTAATGACAAATCTGCGACCGAATTGTTGGCAAAAAAATCGGCGGTTAACCGTTTTGTTGTGGCTTCTTCTGCTACTGCTTTCGCCCCGTTTTCACAGTATTCACCGAGACTAGAGCGATCGTCATCTGGGTCGGGCCATGCGCAACTTGGACAATCGAACCCACCCTTTTGATTCAAATTAAACAACGCTTTTAATCCCCGGGCTGCATTCATTCCGCTAAAAACATGTTTTACCGCAACAGTTACTCCAGTAATTCCGGCAGCGGATTCACTAACTTCCCTCAATTTAAGCTTAAGTAAACTCTCAGGATTTTCGGGATTCGGATGGTTGTGTAATTTGGTCATATTTCAATCGTATTCGTTAACACTCCAAATTAGGATTTGGGTAATTGTTGCTTTGGTCTTCGAAGGTATTATCGATGCACACAAAATCTTTTTCAATGAGTAAAAACAAAGATTCCCCGTTTTCCAACGGCAGTTTGTGCTGAAATCCTACTTCTTCGGTTTCAACCCACTGTTTGGCAATATCTTCAGGCATTAAAAACACGATGCTGTTGTCTTGCCAATGTGCCGACAAGGTTTCAACTTGATTTGAGCGACGCAAAATATAGCTAAATGTACCGCCCACCAATTGAGTCGTTTCCACCAACTCAGCAGTTTCAGCAAATCGTGCCACTTCTAATTTGTCTAATCTATATCTTACAGAATTGCCTTTTATTCGTATTTTCATTTTAGCCTACTTTCGTTCGAATATACATATTTCAATTTCTCTTGGCAAATTTCGCAAATGGTTCCTTTGTGATTTTCAATTTTTACAAACCCATTCTTTCAGGAGCGCAGTAAACATTAAATCTATTCTCTTTTAAAAAACCGACCAAGGTGATGTCGTATTCTTCGGCAAGATCAATGGCCAAACTACTGGGTGCACCTATTGCACAAATCATGCGGATTCCGGCCATGCTTGCCTTTTGAACCAATTCAAAACTGGCTCGTCCACTCAAAACCAATACATAGTCAAAACAGGGAATCAATCCCTCATTCAACGCAAAACCGATGAGTTTGTCAACCGCATTGTGACGGCCAACATCTTCTTTTATGTACTTGCACTCTCCAGACAAATCAAACAAAGCAGCGGCATGAATCCCTCCAGAATATTCAAAATTCAGTTGGGCATTGCGCAATTTTGATGGAAAGGTCATGATGGTTTCGGGGGATATTTTCCATTTTTTTTGGGGGATGATTATCGGACAAGCCAATTTAACCGCATCGATGGATGCTTTTCCGCATACTCCGCAACTGGAGGTGGTATAAAAATTGCGTTCCAATTGTTTCAAATTCACATTAACCGTTTCCTTCAGCACAACAGTCACTCCTTGATGTTCCATGTTTGATTCAGATAGATTCGCTTCTGAGGCAAGTACTTTTTCAACGTCTTGATTGCCTTGAATAATTCCTTCGGTATATAAAAAACCAATAGCCAATTCTTCGTCAGCCCCTGGTGTCCGCATGGTAATGGCTACAATCTGAACTGTTGAAACGCCATTAATGGTTTGCTCAATGGAAATTTCAAGCGGCTCTTCTACCGACACCAAATCATTTACATGTGTTCTATTGGTTCCAGAAATCTTTAGAATTTCATAGGGAATTAAGGTGTTTTTTGTCATTGGGGGTATCGAAGCTTTTAAAATGTTCGGGGTTTGTGATTAGAAGGGTTCGCGCTTTGTTTTCCTTGATTTTATCCATTAAAAATCCACTCAATGAGTGGTTGTTTTTAATCCCAATTTCAAAGTTCAAATCGCTGGCTGCATAGATTGCTATAAGTGGTTCTAGAAAATGGGTATCAGGATGTTTGTAACACACCGTTTTACCTGTGATTCGATACACTTGCAACAAATCAAATATTGCAGAAATCGGTAAATTTGGATAATCTATACCTATAAATAAAATACTCTTTTCAGTAAACTTTTTATGTGCGGTTAGTAATCCACCCATTGGTCCATTCTCTTGAAATTCAGGATCATCAGCAAAAACAGGATTTTCAGTTTCCAAGAAATCATTTGCATTTATTGCAACTAGGATATTGAGTGTTTGCAGTTGATTCACTACATATTGAAATTGAGGCAATCCATGGTAATTAATGAGTGCTTTGGGTTCACCCATGCGGCTACTTTTTCCTCCCGCTACTACAACGGCTTGTATATTTGGAAAAGTTCTTATGAAAGGCCCTGTATTGACAATGGCATCAAACAATTTGTATTTTGTTAAAGCCCTATCTAATAGTGTGTTTCGTACAATTATCACCAACGAAGGTTTTGGTTCTTGGTGTTGATAATATTGGTTTAAAAATTGCGAAAATTGCGGTTCAAATCCGGCATTTGATTCTATTTCAAGTTTTCCCAACTCGTCGATGATTAAATAATCGTGTATATTCTGCTTTAAGTCCTCTTTCAAATGGGCTAGTGCCCGAGAGAATGCAGATTTGTAAAATTCATATCTACCAATTTTAACGATTTCGGGGGATTGGTTTTCTGCAATTTCGGCAACCTCGAACGGGATATATTTTTGTGCAGCTGGAAAGTAAATTTGTCGCTTGTTATTAACTACCGGCGATAAGAATCCCCCCACAGACAAAGTATTATTGGAAGAAATCCAATCCATAATTAAGGTAGTTTTACCAATTCCAATTGGCGCCGATATGATATAAATTTCGCTCAATTGATGCGATTTTCAACTTTGAATGCAATGAGGTATTCTATGCCAATGAAATATCTCAAGAATGGGGTGTGAAATTTCTTGGCAACCTGCACGCAGTGTAAATATTCCTGTTTTAGTTGGTTAAATTCGAGCATAATTTGGTTTACAGCTGCGGAATATTTGTTGTCTTTTACTTTTTTTGCAAGCAACCACTTAAACAGAGGATTCACCAACAAATAAATAAGCAATGTTGCCGTGATACTTCTTACAAAAACAGCCAATACATTAGACTTATCGGAATCCGAAATGTATAAGATGGAGAGCATAAGAAACAATGTGACTGAATAAATTATCCAAAAAGGTTTTTTTCTTTTGGGGGATGTTGTCTTGGGTTTTAGTTCGTTTGTGGTGATTCCAGAAAGAGAATTTCTATTTTGGTTCAAGCGTGACATTCGTTTCGGTAATGTGCCCATTCGGGCACCGATAATCATCCCCCAAAAAACATATAATGAAATATACGCGCCTAAAATCCAACTAGATACATTGGTTTCCAGTCCAAATTCTTTTGTTAAACCTGAAACAGTTTTATCGATGGCTTTAAAAATGGATGTGCCATAAATTAATGTAAGGACAAGGATTTTTTGCATTGCCGATTCCAGCATAGCAATTATGGCAAAAACTATTGTTGCCAGATTATAGACGGGCAATACTTTAAATATGAACACTCCTATCAACCCTTGAAATACTACTGCGATATATGCGGGAGGTGGAGAATGAGGGCTTGCGGTTACCTTAACCAAAATAACAATGAGTGTGGCTTTCAGTATTTCTTGAGTTGCATTTTTATTGTTATGGGCCATAATTGAAATTATAGCTACGGCAGATCCACCCACAAGCAAACCAGTAAGTGGAATATGGAGCGCGTGTAAAACACCGCCCAATGTAGCTTCAACGAAGGCCCATAAGGCAGTAAGTTGAAACCAAATTGTATTTTGTGAATTATTTGGATGCATGAAAGAGGACGAATTTACAAAAAAAATGTGTTTGGGTCTTTTTAAAAGAAATGTTCAAAAAACGACAATGTTACTTTTATCACTTTAAAATTCGTTTTTTTTTAACTTTAGATTTGTGGACTATTTAAAATTCACCGTCAGAGTTCTTAAAAAATGAAAAATACCGCAACCAATCCATTATACGCATTCGTCATTTTCGGATTTGCTTTTTTTTCTTCTTGCGGTGAAAATACCAATAAATCTGACATCAAAAACTCAGATAGTACTAATAATACCACAACAGAAACGGTTCAACAAAATAAAAAAGGTTTTTCGGACGTTGTAATTGAAGTTACTGATCAAATGAAGTTTACTTTATCAAAAATTGAGGTGAACGCCGGCGATACAGTGCAAATTACGTTCATTAATTCTGGCAAAATGCCTAAAGAGGCGATGGGTCATAACTGGACCTTGTTGCAATCTGCGGTAAAATTAGACGAATACGCTGCAGAAGCGGCAAAATATAAAGAAAACCAATATCAGGTAAAAGGCAGAGAAAACGATGTGATTGCTTTTACCCAGATTTTGGGACCTGGAGAAAAGGAAATTTTAAAATTTCCCGCTCCAATTAAGGGGAATTACAAATTTATTTGTACTTTTCCGGGCCATTACGGCATAATGCAAGGAGATTTCATTGTAAAATGATTATTTCATATAAGGGTTAGTATCTCAAAGGGTCGCTGTGGTTGGCGACCCTTTACTTTATCCTAAAATCTACTTTTGTACGTTCATTTGTAAGTTGTTCAGTTTTTCGATTTCCATTTACAATACAATGAACTATGTGTGTTTGACTATTAGTTTGCTTGAATAAGGCGGTATTTTCAAATTGAATCTTCTGAATTTCTTTCAATTGCTTGTATGATATTTTTTTGATAGGCAACATATAAATCCAGGTTGCTTCTTCTTCTACAGACCATCCCTTTACAAATAAGGGAACATTTAAAACAGTGATTTTTGATTTGGGTTTTCGTTGAAAACAAAGTGATAAATGGATGTGATTGTTAAAATATTGTGACAATTGTTTTTGGGACTCTTCTGTAGTTCGTTCTTCTGGTAGAAAATGAAACCCGTTTTCCTGTTGAAGTGCGCGTTGTAAATCGTCTGTAAATAGTTTAACTTCAACTAGGCAGTTATTGTCAACAGAATTTTTGGTTTCGACAAAAATTTGTGAAACTCCTACAAAAAAAGGATGAGTAACAAATCCCATCACAAAGGGAATACACAATATACTAGTCAAAAAAAATCTCTGTTTTCTCATTTCCCTCATTTAAATTGCACAAAAATAGGCGAACAATGAATGATTTTAATCTGTGGTTAAGTGACTTTGTTCTATGGGCTAAAATTGGGATAGAGCACATTACAGATTGGCAGGGTGCTGACCACCTATTATTCATAGTGATAACCGCAGGATTTTATTCGCTTTCTGATTGGAAAAAGTCTTTGTGGTTAAGTTTGGCTTTTACATTAGGCCATAGCGTTACGTTGGTTCTTAGTACCTATCAGGTAATTTCCTTGCCTACCGTAGTTATTGAAGTTCTAATTCCGATAACTATTCTGGTGGCGGTTATCTTCAGGATTTTTGAAACTTTGAATCTTTTGAACGCTTCACAACGATATTTATTTGCTACAATAATACTTTTTGGTTGCATTCATGGATTGGGATTTTCCAATGTGTTAAAATCAATGTTAGGAAGAGAGATGAATATTCTTAATCCTTTATTGGCATTTAATATAGGCCTAGAATTCGGACAGATATTGATATTAAGTTTTGTGATTATTTTAGGACATCTGGTTCAGAATATTTTAAATTACAGTCGAAGCATTTGGAATTGGTCGATTATAGTTATAGTTGGAATTTCCTCAATCTATCTCATTTATGATAGATTAATGATGGTAATTTAGACTTTTCCATTGATAAGGATTTTGTATATTCGCTCTTTTATAGCCATTTTATGCAACGAATTTTACTACTAACTGCCTTAATATTTGGATTTAACCGAACAAACGCTCAGAATATCCCAAATAATCCAAAGTCAAACCATGGGAACAAGTTTGAACAATTGGGAAGTATTTTGGCAGATCCAAATGAATATAGGGCTGCTTCAGGTGCGCCGGGCCATGCATACTGGCAACAAAAGGCAGATTACGTCATTAATGCTGAACTTTTAGAAACGCAGCGTATTTTAAAAGGCGAAGAACAAATTACTTATCACAATCAATCACCAGATGCACTCGATTATTTGTGGCTGCAATTAGACGAAAATGAACATTCCCCAACGGGTGAATCCAATTATTTCAATGAAAGTAAATTTCAGCAGCCCATTACCCCAGATCAGTTGAATGGCTTAGATGTAAAAGAATTATTGGCCGGTTATGGTGTAAATATTGAATGGGTTAAGGATGCAAAAAACAATCCTCTACCTTATGTTATTAATTATACAATGATGCGGGTAGATCTACCCAAGCCGCTTAAACCGGGGGAAAAATTCATTTTCAAAATTAAATGGGACTATAAAATTCCTGAAAAAATGAAAATTGGAGGCCGCGGTGGATATGAATTTTTTAAAGAAGACGGCAATTGTCTGTTCACTATTTCTCAGTGGTACCCTAGAATGTGTGTTTATTCAGATTATCAAGGATGGAACCACAAACAGTTTACAGGAAGGGGTGAATTTTCTTTGGTTTTTGGGGATTATGATGTGAGTATGACTGTTCCTTCGGACCATATAATTGCAGCTACAGGAGAGTGCAACAATTACAATGAAGTATTGAGTGCTGAGCAACTTAAACGCTGGAAATCCTCACAAAGCGCGTTAACTCCAATGCAAATTGTTACATTAGAGGAAGCATTGGCAAAGGAAAAAAATCCAATATTGGACCCTTCAGATAAAAATATTTCCTTGAAAAAAACATGGAGATACAGTGCCAAAAACGTACGCGATTTTGCTTGGGGCAGTTCAAGAAAATTCACTTGGGATGCAATGGGTGTAGATGTAAAAGGCAAAAAAGTTATGTGTATGAGTTACTATCCCAAGGAATCTTATCCATTATACAACAAATATTCAACCAAAGTGGTTGCACACACCATTCTTACTTATTCAAAATATACAATCCCCTATCAATATCCAGTTGCCATTAGCGTTGAAGCTTCGTCTGGAATGGAATATCCAATGATTTGTTTTAATTATGGTAGAACGGACAAAGAAGGCAATTACTCTAAAGAGACGAAATATGGGATGATTGGAGTAATCATTCATGAAGTTGGACACAATTTTTTCCCTATGATCATTAATTCTGATGAACGTCAATGGAGTTGGATGGATGAAGGGTTAAATACGTTTGTACAATTTTTAGCCGAGCAAGAGTTCGACAATGATTATCCATCTAGAAGAGGTCCTGCGCATAAAATTGTGGATTACATGAAGTTGCCAACAGAAAGATTGGAACCAATAATGACAAACTCAGAAAACATTATAGAGTTTGGTCCGAACGCTTATGCTAAACCTGCCACTGCCTTAAATATATTGCGTGAAACAGTTATGGGAAGAACCCTATTTGATCATGCATTTAAAACATATTGTGAGCGTTGGGCTTACAAACACCCTACCCCATCAGACTTTTTCAGAACAATGGAAGATGCTTCGGGTGTTGATTTAGATTGGTTTTGGAGAGCTTGGTTTTACGACATTGAACCAGTTGATATTGCATTAGACAGTGTCGTGGCCTTTAAGGTATTTTCACCAGAAAAAATGCCACTTAAAGCGGATAGTTTTGAAAATGTAAAACTTGAAGCGATTGCTGTTCCAGGCAATCCGAGACGCAGAAACCGCAATTTAGCGCCGCAACCAGAAGATACTTATTTGCATGTATCGAGATTGCGAAATAAAGCTGAAAAAATGTCTTTTGCGGTAGAACGAGATACTTCATTGAGGGATTTTTATGATTCTTACAACTCGAAAATAGACACGGCCGCCGATAAATATTACGAAATGAACAGGCAACGCGATACTGCACAAAAAGTAAATGTAAATTTAAAATACCCAAATTTAACGTTGTTAACGCCCGAGGAATTGATTAAATATTCCAATAATTATTACTATGAATTAACATTAAAAAATCTAGGTGGAGCGGTAATGCCTGTAATAATTCGTTGGAATTTCGTAGACGGCACCTCTGAGGTTGAATATATCAGTGCATATATATGGAGAAAAGATGAGTATCAAGTAACCAAAGGTTTTGTTAAATACAAAGAAGTTGCGAGCATTGTTATCGATCCATTCCGTGAAACAGCGGACATAAATGAAGGCAACAACCAGTGGCCGGGGGTAAAAATGTTATCGAGATTTGAAATATACAAATCTAAATCAGGCGACAACGAAACCCCAAGTAATCCAATGAAGCGAAACAAAGACTTCCGCAAAAAGACATTTAGGAAATATTAAGTTTTAAATCCTCCATTTTAGAATATCTGCCTTTCTAATGTTTTATTAAGTTTAGAATCACAAAACTTACTTTTTGATTTGTGGGGGATATTTATTGTACTATTTTAGAAAAAAGCAAAAAAAAACAAAGGTGGGTTCCTGTGTTCAACTAATTGATTGACAATGCAAAATTAAAGTTTATTGAATTTTATTTTGCAGTTTCTAAAAAAAAGTTATTGAAGTTCCATTAAAAGACTACCTTTGTTTTTTTATTAAAATGAACACAGGTAAAGTAAAATTTTTCAATGAAACCAAAGGTTATGGTTTTATTGCTGATGAGAACTCAAATGAAGAGTATTTCACTCACATCACTGGTCTTATCGACACAATTAAAGAAGGCGATCTAGTTGAATTTGAATTAGAAGAAGGCAAAAAAGGCTTAAACGCCGTTAATGTCAAAGTAGTTCATTAACATAAAAGGGGTTAAACCTCAGTTACAAAATTACCTTTACTATTTTTCTTCTTAGGAAGACTTTGAAAGCCCTGCAATATCGCGGGGCTTTTATTTTGCTTCCCCCGATAGTTATCTGGGAAGCTCAGTGCGGGCAGAAAATTTTCAGCCCCGACATTTTATGCAGCAACTATTCTTAAACATTGCTCTGAATGTTGGGGAAGAAAAAAATAGCAAAATATGAAAGCAGAAGATTTTCTGCCCCGATGCGCACTTCGATTGGATATTTTCTCATTTTTCACAATTTTTTAGAGTTTGGCACAGCGTTTGTAAAATACCTATCAAATAACACTAAACAAAAACAACATGAAAAAAATTACTACACTTTTCGCTTTGGCTTTCATCATGGTAGGATCTACCTTCGCTCAACAAGCTATTTCTGGTGCAATCTTCGCTTCTAATCCTGCTCGTTTCAACGGAAGAACTGTTACCGTTAAAAATGTACAGTTAAACATGACAAATATTACTTCTACTACTGGAACGGTTGCTCCAGGTGGTGCTGGTGTTCAAGCTGGACCTGCTGGACCATCACATGGTGCTCCAGGACCTAATGGTGCTGGAACTGCTGTGGTTCGTTGCAACCCTCCTAAAGGTTACCAAAAATTAGATGTTGATTTCATCGAAGAGC
This sequence comes from Chitinophaga pinensis, assembly GCA_945860565.1. Lineage (GTDB taxonomy): Bacteria > Bacteroidota > Bacteroidia > NS11-12g > UBA955 > VMCP01. The sequence goes on from CAMAQS010000012.1 coordinate 29,822, forward strand.
CTGATTACCAAGGATGTTTCTTCATGAAAGAAGTAATGTTCAACCAATTGAAAAAAGAAACTGGTATGCAAGATAAAGTAGATGTTCAATTGACTTTCCGTGGAGACGCAAAAGTTGGTTACATGGTTACTTTCTACAGATTAGGTAAATAATCTTTTATTACTTCTAACCCTTACAGAAAGTCCCCCGCGATACCGCGGGGGACTTTTTTTTGTTGGGGCTGAAAATTTTCAGCTCCAACAAAATATTCTGCAAATATGTTATATGATTCACTTTCGTTCAGGACACAAATAACATCATTCACAGAAAATTCTCTGCCCCAACTATTCAATTAGACAATGCATTATAAAATGTCATTTTTAAGCAATTACATAAAATTTTAAAAAAGTTTGTTTAATTTCGAATGAAAATATGAAAAACAAATTTTTATTATTATCAATCGCAGCAATAGGTGCAATGAGCATTTTCAGCTGTAAAGACGAAGAAGAAACAAAAACATCAACCCCAAGCGTAGTGGGTACATGGGAAATGAGCAAATTAGGTGTTAAAGTTTATTTTGCTGGTGTTAAATTTGCGGATACCACAATTTTGCCAGAGGCTGGAACATCTTCAATGGCCGTAATTAAAGAAGATAAATCTATTATGCTAATAGACAAAGATGGTAGTGGTTCTGATACTACATTTGGTACTTACAACATTACTGGAACTAAAATGGTTTTAAATCTTATTGACCCAACAGATGGTCCTTATACAGAAGAGTATGAAAATTTATCGTACAATGCCACTGAAATGACTTTTACTGGATATGAGCCAAATAAAACGGATTTAAATAGAACTGAAATCACTCCGACTTTTAAAAGAAAGTAATATAAAATCAATTTACAAAAAAAACGCCTTCCCAAAAGAAGGCGTTTTTTTTGTATTAAATATTCATTTTTCTCCACGATTTATGCATTCAAATCAAATTAATTATTGTTGGAATTGACCATTAGATATTTATTTTCGTATTATACGAAAAATAAATTTTTTCTATTATCAATTGCAGTAATTAGTACAATTAGCATTTTTAGTTGCAAAAAATATGAACCAACAACAACAACATTTCTAATTCCTGCTGACACAAGTATTTTAGGATCTTGGGAGCGGACTAAAATGAATCTTAAAACTTACTCTGGTGGAAATTTATTTACTGACACTACGACGATACCTGAAGCGGGCGTTTCTTATTTTTTGAAGTTCACTGAGGATAAGTCAATCCAATTAATTGGTAAAAACAATGGCAAATCTGATACAATTCCAGGCACCTACAATATTACAGATTCTATAATGGTTTGGAATTTAATTCATCCAATAAATGGTCCTTTTACGCGAGAATTTGAAAATTTGACTTTCGACAATACCAATTTAGCCTTTACATTATATGATCCAAATAAAACAGACCGAAATAGAGTTGAAATAACCTATACATACAAAAGAAATTAATTTCAAATACGTTCATAAAAACGCCTTCACCAAATTGAAGGCGTTTTTTTTGTATTAAATATTCACTTTTCAGCACGATTTATGTATTCAAACTAAAATAATCAAAGTTGAAATTAGCCAAAATTTAATTAAATTCGTATTATATGAAAAATAAATTTTTAATTTTATCCATTGCCACTATAAGTGCAATGAGCATTTTTAGCTGCAAAGACGATGAAGAAACCAAAACAACTAATGCAAGCATTGTTGGTACATGGGAAATGAGTAAAATGAGTGTTAAGGTTTATATTGCCGGTGTAAAATTTGTGGATACCACAATTATGGCCGAAGCTGGTACGTCTTCAGTTGCCGTAATTAAAGAAGATAAGTCTATTATGCAAATTGAAACAGATGCTTCTGGTTCTGATACTATTTTTGGTACATATAACATTACAGGAACTAAATTCGTACTGAATCTGGTTGACCCAACAGATGGGCCTTATACAGAAGAGTATGAAAATTTATCATACAATGCAACAGAAATGTCATTCACCGGATATGATCCAAATAAAACAGATCTAAACAGATCTGAATTTACCCCAACTTTCAAACGGAAATAATTTAAAAACCTCTCATCAAAACGCCTTCACCAAAATGAAGGCGTTTTTTTTGAGCTTTAATAAAACTGTTTTGAACTTTCCCATAGAATAACCTAATGCTACCGGTTGTTTGTATTAACCTCGTAAATCTCTATTTTTGTTTACAATGAAGTTCAAATTTTTATATTTGTGTATTGCTGCAATTTGTGTTTTCAATATTTTCAGTTGCAAAGAACAAGAAGAAGAAGTAACTTCAAGTCCATCCATTGTGGGTACCTGGGAATTGTATAAAGTTCATGGCAAATTTTACGTATCCAACAGATACGAAAGAGACACTATCATTTTTCCTCCATCTGGAACTTCTACTATTTTTATAATGAACGAAAACAAGACAATGATGCAGATTTACACCGAGAATGGTGAAACCGACACATTTTCTGGAACCTATACTATAATTGGCTCTACTCTCGTTACCACGTTAAAAGATCCGACAGACAATTCAACCTATACCGATGAATACGACAATGTTTACTTCAGTTTTACTGAATTGAATATGACCGGCTACGATCCGAACAAGACATATCCGGATTGACTTGAAATGGTTGCTCATTTTAAACGGAAATAAACTAAATAACAATGATTCTATGAAAAAAAACATTCAAATCTATTTCTGCCTTTTTTTATTAAGTTTTATCCTGTTCGCTTGTGGCGAGCAAGAAAATCCCCCAAAAGAAATTCAAATATTTGGAATTTGGTCAAAAGTAAAACAACAATTTATTCGGATAAATAACAATAAAATCATCGAAGACACTGTGACGTATACATCAATCAACGACTCGAGTGATTTAGAATTATTTAATGATAGTACATACCGAATTAAATTCTACACGTTCAAAGATTCTGGAATTTTTCAGGGTAAATATTATCGAAATAAACCATCAATAACATTTATCCCATTAGACAGTCCAACAAATACTGATGTGTACCAAGAACTGCGTCTTTCAGAAACTGAATTGTGGTTAAAGAAAACAGACCCAGACAATACCAATCCAAATAGAATTGAGATTATTCAATATTTCGTTAAAAAATAGATGGTTGATATACATCTTTGAGGGGTGTTAAATCTTAAAATAAAATGAGCACAATTACACAGAGAGCGCGCAAATCCGCTGTGACTTTTGAGCGTACTATTCTTTCTGTACTTCACGTGTATTTTGATGCACATACATTTATTCGAAAAAACCATTTCCGACGGTACTTAATAATATCTGGATTGGCATTTTTTATCTTATTTACTTTTACTATAAAGGCGATAATTTATTGGGTCAACTATTTTGAGCAGCCAATAACTCAAGAACTATTGCCTATTTTGCAAAAATTTCTAACCATAAAACCTGAAGATATAACTACAGGTATTCGCGCTGGATTTTGGTTGATAAAAAAAGCAATTGAGGCTTATAAATACCCCATTTTTAGCTCCATATTCTTGATAGTGGGTACACCATTTTTTTCCTACATCAGTTCAAAAACAGAAGAAATACACTCTGGAAAAACATACCGTTTTTCGTTTATAGTTTTCTTTAAAGAAATAAAGCGTGGAATTAGCATATCTATCCGCAATTCAATTAAACAGTTCGGGCTTATTTTGTTGATTACATTGTTCGGTATGATTCCGGTATTTGACCTAATTTCTCCGTTGTTTATTTTCTTTGTTCAAATGTATTTTAACGGTATATTAATGACGGATTATACGTTTGAAAGGCAAGGATATACTGTAAAACAAAGTGAGGCCTTTTACAGTGGACATAAACCAGAGATGTTCGCCATTGGATTGGGATTTATGTTTTTGTCATTAATTCCTGTTGTTGGGTGGTTTATTGCGCCAACTTATGGTTTGGTTGCATCCTATTTATACTTCTCAAAAGTAACTATGCCCGTGAGACTGGAGTCCAAATCTTGATTTAGTCAAAATAAACTTATTATTTGGACTCATTCTAAGTAATTATCACATTAGTTCAACTATAGTAGCCAGAAATACTATCTTTGCATTGCCATGATTCTTTCTAAAATGCGTTTTTGCATGCTTGCCTTATTTTTGCTTTGTTGTGTTTCAAATTCATATGCACAAACAGACAATTTAGACACCCTAGATGAAGTTGTGGTTACTGGAACAATGAGGTCCGTTAAAAGGTCAGAAAGTCCAGTAAGTGTTGAGATTTATACTTCTCATTTTTTTAAGAAAAATCCCACTCCAAATTTATTTGAGGCATTACAATTGGTTAACGGTGTGCGCCCCCAAGTAAATTGCAACGTCTGTAATACGGGTGATATTCATATTAATGGAATGGAAGGACCATATACCATGGTATTAATCGATGGAATGCCCATTGTGAGTTCATTGGCCACGGTTTACGGATTAATGGGGATTCCAAATGGAATGATAGATCGAATTGAAGTGGTAAAAGGTCCTGCGTCTTCATTATATGGAAGTGAGGCCATGGGTGGACTCATAAACATTGTGACGAAATCTGCAACATCTGGACCCAAAATTTCTTGTGATTTTTACAGTTCAACTTGGCCAGATGCCAACCTCGATTTAAATTTCACAACCAAAATTGGTGCAAAAAGTCATTTACTAACAGGAATAAACGGTTATTGGAATGACAGTAAACGAGATGATAATTTTGATGGATTTACGGATGTGGCAATTCAAAAACGCATATCCTTATTTCAAAAGTTAAACATCCCCCGAAAACAAAACAAACAATTTGATATGGCCTGGAGAATTTTCAATGAAAATCGGTGGGGTGGAGAAATTGATTGGAAAAAAGAATTTGAAGGGGGAGATTCAGTTTATGGAGAGAGTATACAGACTCAACGTCTTGAATTTGTTGGAAATTATCAACTGCCCATTAATTTACCCTTGAAATTAGCAGTAAGTTTCAATCATCATAAACAAGCGAGCTTTTATGGAACTACACCGTACGATGCGGTACAAAGGATTGCTTTCGGACAATTGCTGTGGGAAAAAAAGATAAAGAAACACGCTTTACTCATTGGAAGTACCTTTAGGAATACTTTTTACGATGATAACACGGTGGCTACTCAGACAATAAAGACCGACAGTTTTATTGAAAATGCACCATCGAACATAAACATGCCAGGCATATTTGTGCAGGAAGAGTATACTCTGTCTCCAAAATTTTTACTCTTAGGAGGATTTAGAATCGACCATCATCCTGAACACAAATTCATTTACAGCCCAAGATTTGCGTTGAAATATACCACTACCAATAAAACGGTAATTCGTTTAAACGCAGGAACAGGCTTTCGGGTTGTTAATTTATTTACAGAAGACCATGCCGCACTTACTGGCGCCAGAACTGTTATTATTAAAAATGAACTAAGGCCAGAACAATCTAACAATGTGAATTTAAATGTTAATCACACATTTGGACTTAAACGCGACGCCTTAATTAATGTGGAATCCTCTCTATTCTATTCGCATTTTCAAAACAGAATAATCCCCGATTACACTACCGACCCTACAGCAATAATTTACGATAACCTAAACGGGATATCTGTAAATAGAGGTCTAAACATTAGCGCCTTTTACCAAAATAAACGAGGATTTAGTTCAAGAATCGGCATTACCTATATGGATGTCTATTTTATTGAAAATGCGGTAAAAAGTCGTCCACTACTCACTGAAAAAATGAATGGGACTTTCACTGTGGGATATCGATTCGCCCGTATTCGCACTACCATCGATTATTCAGGCAATGTGGTGAGTCCGATGCTACTTCCTACGCTCGGCGAACTTGACCCCAGAAGCAAAACGTCCCCTTGGTGGTCTGTTCAACATGTTACATTTGTTCATACCTACAATAAAAAAGTAAGCTTCTATTTTGGAATCAAAAACTTATGGAACTGGACACCAAATAAAGGAAATCCATTCATTATTGCTAGGTCAAATGATCCGTTTGACAAACAGGTAAAATTTATTGACGGAGTTCCTCAAATCACCCCCGATAATCCATCTGCGCTAACATTTGACCCTACTTACGTATTTGCGCCAAATCAAAGTCGAAGGTTTCTTATTGGATTAAGATTTTCTATTTAAAAATGGTAGTTTAGGACTACATTTATCTGTAATAAATTTACTTTATTTATTTGGTATTTTTGGGGGATATCTTGTTCTAAATTTGATTTATAAACGAGTAAAATCTGACTTTCTATGCCTTTCCAATATCCTTGAAAGTCGTGTCGCCAGTCCAGATTAAACTGCAAATAACTTGGCATTCCATATTTATTTGATGAAAAAGCGTATACCGATGGCAATTGATAATATCCGCCTATGGCCAAAAGAGTATTTCTAGTTGTTATTCGTTGTTTAATCTTAAAGTTTGTCGCTTGTACATTTGCGAGTCCTTCATTTCTTTCTCGGGGCATAAACGTAAAAAATGGATCTCTACCCCATTCTCGCGGCATAATATATTGCCCTTGATTTGAAATGTGGGTATAATTTAATTCAAGGGTTGTATTTTTGATTTTAGTTCCAATTCTACCACTTATTATAAATGCATGTTGACTATTATTCATGTATTTTTCGGTTGCTATTTGGCTTCCGCCATTCCCATTTGAAAATTGTTTTGTCAATTGCAAAGAACCATAATATGTTAGTGAATTGGTGCGATTTAATGTATAATCTGTTTGAATAAGTGAAATATTAAACAGATTTTGAACGTACATATTCCAACCGCGTACTGATACATTTTTATTGATGGTATGGAAGATACCCGTTAACAATAACCAATCACTTTGGATTTTACCAACGAATTGATTCGGATTGCCTGTTTCATTTACACCAGCGCCATAAAGTCCAATTGATTCTCCAATTCCATACCATTTAGTGGTGCTTCTGGGCGAGATTCCCCAAATAATTCCTCCATTAATTTTGGTATTTTTCCATTTATTTAGATTAAGCCAAGCTCCTTCTACTCCAGTTCCCCGCATTCTTCCATCTTGTAAATTTATAAATGGTGTATTAATTAATTGACGACCAAAAACAATTTGTGACGACTTAAAATTATATTTTACATAAAATTCCTCCAATCTGTCCAAATCTTCGGTATTTTTAGGATCACTAACATCAAAAAGGCCTATTTCATAGCGATTCTTGGCGTTGGTTAAACTATCCCTCAGCGCTAAATCTGAAGACCCTAAATTAAAAATAAAAAAACCACTTACGGCAAATTGAAACCCTTTAATTGGCAATGTTTCATACCGAATTCCACCACCACCTGCATTTGCGTAATAGTCAGACAAATTTTCATTGTTTTGGGTATTCATATAAAAGTACCTTAAATGACCATTGAATTTACCTTTGCGGAAAGCGTCTTGCAAGGAATTCGTGTCTTTTTTTGGGGGATGACTGCCTTTCCACATTTGAGGTGTTTCAGTTATTTCCTGGTGTTGGGCAAAGAGAGTAGAAAAAGGAAAAAGTATCCCTAGAAACAAAATAAAACCAAATAAACAGTAACGGCTTTTACCATACATATACAATTGCAAATGTAGATTCTAAAAAATGCGTGATTGGTAACATAAATCACACGATACTGGTTCGAAAATTGTAAATTTAAAGTCTTATAAAGACCAAATGAAAAAAATGTGGGATGATCGATATGCGGAGGACGGTTTTGCTTACGGTAGTGAACCAAATGTCTATTTTAAAGAGTGTATTGATACTATTGAATTAAAAAAGTCAATATTGTTACCTGCTGAAGGAGAAGGAAGAAATGCCGTTTATGCAGCTTCCGTTGGTTGGGATGTTACGGCTTTTGATATTAGCTCGGAAGGAAGAGAAAAAGCCATCCAATTGGCCGAGGTACATGGGGTTAAATTTAACTATGAAGTGAAAGATTTTGAAGAAATCTACTTTAATCGTGCTTTTGATTGTGTAGCTTTTATTTATACTCATTTCACAACAGAAAAAAAGTACTTGTTCTTTGATAAGATGCTGGACGCTTTAAAACCAGGGGGTTGGGTTATTTTTGAATGCTTTAGTGTGAATAATTTATCGTTTAGAGATAAAAACCCAAAAATTGGTGGTCCCGAAAATCCAAATATGTTATATAGCATTGTGGAGTTACAGACAATTTTTATGGGATATAAAATTATAAATTTAACAGAAGACTTGGTAACTTTAAATGAAGGAAAATATCACAATGGAGAAGGTTGCGTTATTCGCTTATTTGCTCAAAAACCTATTCCTTAATCCAACGATTCAACAACTGTTCTACTTTGGGCACAAATCCAATAAACAGCAATACTCCCAAAAAGTTAAACAATACGTGCCCATTGGCAATAATGTGTTCAAATTTATTACTATTTGAAATATACATAGCCAATTTAACAAAAGGTTCAAAGAAAATCAAACCTATAATAATAGAACAAAGATTAAAGAAAAGGTGAAATAATCCTGCTTTTTTTGCCTGCTTAGACCCTCCAATTGTTGCCAATAGCGTGTCTGAACAAGTGCCTAATTCTGCACCTATCATTAATGCCAAACCAGCTGAGACTGATAGCAAACCCTTCTTGGCAAATACAATGGCCATTCCTACGGTGGCTGAAGAAGATTGTATAATTAAGGTTAAAATTGCACCGGTAAGTGAACCCAAATAAGGATTGTCTAAACTTGTTAAAAAATGTTGAAAATATGCTTCATTCCTTAAAGGCTCAACAGCTCGTTCCATTGTATATAAGCCGAAAAATAACATGCCGAAATAAACAACAATTTTACCAAGATTATTTAATTTGTTACTTTTAGCAACCAATAACAATACAAAGCCCAGAACCAACAATACAGGAGAATATTTTCCAATATTCATAGCAATTAGTTGACTACTAAAAGTAGTCCCAATATTTGCACCCATTATGATTCCCATTGTTTGTTTAAACGTAAGTAACTTGGCATTAATAAGAACAATGGCAATGATGATAACTGCAGAAGATGAGTCTAATAATGTGGTAAAAATAGTTCCTGTTATAATTGCTGAAAATAGGTTTTTTGTAAATTTTAAAATCCAAATACGCACACTTTCACCTGCAAAATCAGTAATGGTAGAAGACAAATTATTAACGGCAAAAAGGAATAACACCAATCCAGCTAATAGCGATAAAACAACTTCTAACATTTTGCAAATAAATGAAATACATGTTAATTTACAATTAACTCAAGGTCATCAAAACAATTCATTGGTCCAAGGTATGGAATCATCAATGAAATATTATGACAAAAGCTAAACTAATAAAGGAGAATTGATACTTAAAAAACAATAACTTGAGAAGCCAAATACATAATTAGCGAATACCAAATAATTGTTTATTAAAAATATAGATTCAAAAAATCCACATTGGAGGTTATACCTAGAATATGCATTAGAAAATATATTCCGATTACAAATCCCTAGAAATCAGACGTGGTAATGACTTAATTTCGGTTACCATGTCGTTAAAATAAGAACACATTCTAAATTGCTGAATTCTTTCGGCATAAGGCCTTTTGACGATGATATAATGCATAATCCTGGTTATACAAATACCTACTTGGTAAATTATAAATGTGCGAACATTTTAAGGTAAGTTCTAAATTGAAAATCCCTTTGTATAGATAAGAATGGTTTAGAGGGTCTATTTAGGTATTACTAGTACAAAAAAATGAATTTTTTTTTGTCTAATTCAAATATTCTTCCACCATTGGATTGTAAAACAGGGCAAAAGAAATAAAGTCATAAAGAACCTTAATAAAATAATAATTACTAGGAACTTCTTAAACTTTGATAACTAAAATTAGTATAAATTAATGAAATCCATTTCGATCATTAATAAAGGAACTCGACTATTGAATGAATACAAAAAATCAAATTAATTAAGGTGCATAGGAACATCCATTATCAATACTTCAGAATTTATTATAGATTCAATTTTAATAGGATTTGTCAAATTCCACAATCCAAGACCATCTCGGGTATTCAATTCATGACCATTGACAACGATTTTCCCTGACAACAAAAAAATATAGACACCATTATCAGGAAGCTGTACTGTATAGGTATGTGAGGAATTGGAATGCAATAAACCCAAAGAGAACCATACATTCTGACGAATCCAAACTGCAGATTCACTTGGTTGGGGTGTAAGAATGAATTGTAATTTATTGTTTCTATCTGCAGGATTAAGTGATTTTTGGTCATACCTTGGTGTACCATTTCTTTTATCCGGAAATATCCATATTTGTAAAAATTTAACAGGTAAATTCTTATTGTGATTATATTCACTATGGGTAATACCTGTACCAGCACTCATTACTTGGATGTCGCCCTTTCGAATTATGGTTACATTTCCCATGCTATCACGGTGTTCAAGGTCACCTTCGAGTGGTATAGATACAATTTCCATATTATCATGAGGATGCGTACCAAAGCCCATTCCCATGTCTACAGTATCATCATTGAGAACACGTAAAACACCAAAATGCATTCTATCTGGGTTATGATATTGGGCGAAACTAAAGGTATGGTATGATTGCAGCCAACCGTGATTTGCTGAACCACGGGAGGAAGCGGGGTGAAAAACAAAATGATTCATAGTATAAAGTTACAAAAAAAACAAGTAATGCAATTCGCGAAGAATTCTAATAAAATATCCTCGGGATAAATCCCGAGGATATTTGACAAAAAAAAATCCCGCTTTTTGGGCGGGATTAATTTTCAATAAGGTTGGCGGCGACATACTTTCCCAGGTGTTACCCAAGTATCATCTGCGCTGAGGGGCTTAACTTCTCTGTTCGGAATGGGAAGAGGTGGACTCCCTCGCCATAGCCAC
>CAMAQS010000013.1 GCA_945860565.1 Chitinophaga pinensis
TTGTGACTCAGTTCGCCTTTTTCTACTTCTGATACTACCTGTAATTTAAAGGCTAAGCTATAATCTCTTTGACTACGCTTCTTCTTATGTTCTGCTTCTTTCTTCATTTTATAAGTTGTTTGTGTGACAACTTATTTCAGGACGGGAGATCCAAAAAAAAGGCCATCCTTGTGAGACAGCCTTTTATTTTTGCAGTTAAAATTCTTTTTATACTCCCACGTCGTGGTAAACTGATTCTTCAAGGAATGGGTGATTTATTGCCACCAATCCACGTTTTGTTAATTGGTTTAATACCCAATACACAAACAATCCGACAAACAACATGAATATACCCAATTCCAATAATCCAATTTGTTGATTTAAACCAAATACACCTGGGAAAACCATGAACCATACGTCATAATAGTGACCCATTACCATGATGCAAGCGATAGCCACCATAATTTTCGGATTACGTTTTGCACTTCTCATAAGCAAGAATGCAAATGGTAAAACGAAATTAACGACGAAGTTGCCCAAAAAGTTGTATTTATAATCTTCAAAACGAATTTGATAATACATCATCTCCTCTGGAATTGCTGCGTACCAAATTAATAGGTATTGGAACAACCAAATGTATGCCCAGAATACAGTGAATGCGAACATAAATTTACCTAAATCGTGCATGTGTTCTTGAGTTACTAGACCCAAGTAACCTTGGCTTCTAAGATAGGTTACAAATAATGCGATGAACGCAATAGAAGAAACCCAAGATGTAGCAAAGTTATATACTCCGAAAATGGTAGAATACCAATGTGCATCCACACTCATGATAAATAACCAAGCCACTATACTGATGGTAAATCCAAAAACAACTAAAAATGCAGCACTAAAACGCATACTCTTTTTGAAGAAAAAGGTATCTCCTTTTGTTGCATTGTCTTCTTGCAAAGACAATTTTCTTAGTTTACGTCCAATTAATACCCAAACAGTCACCAAAACGATTGGCAATCCGAATAACAAACCAGTATTCAAGAATCCTGATTTTCCTGCTAAAATTGGATCATAGCCTGGTTGACCAGGTTTTAGGTGAAGGTGTTCGTAATGAACCCAATGGTAAATATCATTTTTTCCCAAAAGAACGGCAATCATTAAAACTCCGAATGCAATAGGAATAAACGTGTACATTGCTTCAGGAACTCTTTTAATTGCTACAGACCAACCTGCATTAGCGGCGTACTGAACGGCATACCAAAACAGCGCACAAAGAGAAACCATAGTAAAAAAATATCCAGCGACCAAAAGATTGGCCCAGATTTTAGTCATCCAAGGTTTATTTTCTTCTTTGTATTCCATTCTAGGACCAAATTTCTCTGTATCCACGTTTCCGTGCTCCTCTACGTGCTCAACGGTATGAGCTGGAGGATTTGCAGTTAAATGGTTGTCATGACCTTCAGCATGGCTTGCTGGTGCTTCGTGACCATTGCCATGATTGTCTTTGCCATGAGTTGCTTCAGTTGTTGTGGCATTGTGTCCACTTTTTCCTGATTTATCAATGGTTGCAATTCCAATTCCGGTAAGAATCAACCCCACTACCATTAAAATGATGGCGAATTGTTTCCCTTTTGCAGGAATTGTAAATGACTCTTGTTTAATTTCAATATGATGTCCGTGTCCCATAATTTTATTGACTTCCTTTTACTTAGTTAGGGTTGAATCTTGAGTTGAAACGGCGGCAGTTGTGCTGCCAGCAGCTTTACTCAACAATTTAACATATTTAATTACTCTCCAGCGATCAACTGGCTTCAATACAGAAGCATGACTACCCATATTGTTCTTACCATAGGTTAAGGTGTGATAAATTTTACCTTCACTCAATGTTTGAATATATTCATCGGAATAACCTTTCCAGGCTGGCTTAAGTGTTGGTACTTTTTTAAATACACCACCATCGTTATTGCCTTCTACACCATGACAGGCTGAACAATAAATATTGTATAAATATTTACCTCTAGAATCAACTTGATCTATTCCTTCAGGGGCTGTAATCATTGTAGCGGAAGCTTCATATCCTTCACCAGAGTTTGGCAAAGCATAAATATGATCTGATTTTCCCATAGCAATTGAACCGGCAACAGGTTCTCTCATGCTCATTCCATAGGGATTTGTCTTAAAAGAATCTGCCTGATTATAGGGTTCATATCCTTTTGAATAATACATATCTGGTGCGTATTCCCAACCTGGATCATTCCCTCTACTTACACAACTTGACGCGGCAACCATTAGTATCACCGAGACCATTATAGTTTGAACTGTGCTTTTCATTTTCATTTAAATTACTGTTTGAACCCCGTTAACATACTCGCGTGTTTCCACGGCTCCATTAGATTTCATCATTTCAATAACTTCAGATTGATTCATACTTTCGGTAGTTTCGATTGCTACAATCATTCTATCGTCTGTTTGTCTATCGTCTAACAAATCATTTTTCACTCCGTGTAACAATCTATTGCGCCAGAAGAAAAAGAAACCCATACCAAAAGCGGTACACAATACAGTTCCTTCAAACATTACTGGTATCCAAGATGGGGTGAATCTTACTGGCTTGTTTCCAACATTGATGGGCCAATCCACAACATACATGTAATAAATCATGGATATCATTAGAATTAGTCCAGTTGTACCGCATAAAAATGCGACTCTCGCTAATCTACTTCTTTTCACACCGATAATTCTATCCAAACCGTGAACTGGATATGGAGTATAAATGTCGTGGATATTAATTCCTTTATGCACCAACACTTCGGCTGCATGAATTAAGGCGTCTTCGTCTTCCCAAACACCTACTAGTATTTTATTTCTATTACGAAGACTTAAATTTTTATCTAAAATTCCCATGGGTAGATTAATAATTATTCGCGATTACGCAAGATGGATTTAACTTCAGCCATGTTAATGACTGGTAAAAATTTAGCAAACAAGAAGAAACAGGTAAAGAAGATACCGAATGTTCCTAAGAACAAACCTATTTCTGTCAATGAACCTGAATACATTACCCAGCTACTTGGCAAATAGTCTCTATGCAAAGATGTAACAATGATTACAAAACGCTCAAACCACATACCCACGTTTACCACAATACTCATAGTAAATATAAACCAAGGTGTTGTTCTAGCCCATTTCATCCAAAATACTTGAGGTGCAAGAAGGTTGCAACTCATCATACTCCAATAAGCCCACCAATAAGGTCCAAACATACGATTTGTAAATGCATACTGCTCATATTCAACACCAGAATACCAGGCGATGAAGAATTCAGTGATATATGCAATACCTACAATAGAACCTGTTACCATGATAATTTTGGACATGGCTTCTAAGTGACCTATTGTGATGTAGTTTTCATAGTTCATTACTTTACGCGCTACAATCAAAAGTGTAGCAACCATACCAAATCCAGAGAAAATGGCACCGGCAACGAAATATGGAGGGAAAATTGTTGTATGCCAACCTGGAATTACTGAAGTAGCAAAGTCGGTGGATACAATGGTGTGTACCGATAATACCAGTGGCGTACTTAAACCGGCCAATATTAAAGAAACCAATTCATATCTCGCCCAAGATCTTGTACTTCCTGTCCATCCCATAGAAAATAAACCATACCAAAATTTAGAAGTTTTGGTTTTTACTTTATCACGGATGGTAGCAATATCAGGTATTAAACCAATGTACCAGAATAAAAGAGAAACGCTGAAATAAGTAGAGATTGCAAATACGTCCCACAATAGAGGTGAGTTAAAGTTAACCCACAGTGAACCAAATGCATTTGGAAGCGGCAAAGCCCAGTAACCTACCCAAACACGTCCCATGTGAAACACAGGAAACATGGCAGCACAAACAACCGCAAAAATGGTCATTGCTTCTGCAGATCGGTTAATACTCATTCTCCATTTTTGTCTGAACAACAACAATACAGCAGAAATAAGTGTACCCGCGTGTCCAATACCCACCCAGAATACGAAGTTGGTAATATCCCATCCCCACATAACAGATTTGTTAATGTTCCAAACGCCTATTCCTGTCCAAAGTGTGTAAAATAAACTTACGACAAAAATTGCCAGAAAAACGACAGAAAGGGTAAATCCAATTTTCCATGCGCTTGTTGGTTGGTTTAAAATTGGTCGAGAAATGTCGCGGGTAACGTCAGAGGCAGTTTTGTCTCCAGTTACCAGTCTTTCCCTGATTAATGAATCGTGTATCATTCCTTAAATTATGGGGTTAAATATTGTGAGTGTTACGAATTTTAGTCATGTACTTAACAGATGATTGAACGTTTATTTCGTCTAAGACGCTAAATGCTCTTTCATTTTTGTACAATTTATTGATTTCACTGTTTTCGTTGTGTAAATCACCAAAAACAATTGCATTGGAAGGACACGTTTTTTGGCAAGCAGTTTTTACTTCTACTTGATCCATTGATTTGCCTTCTCTTTTAACTTTTAGTTTTGCTTCTTGGATTTTTTGAACGCAGAATGAGCATTTTTCCATTACACCACGGGTTCTTACCGTAACATCTGGGTTGATAACCATTTTACCCAATGGGTTGTTGAAATGGAAATCAAAAGCATCATTGTCGTTATAACGGAACCAGTTAAATCTTCTTACTTTATACGGACAGTTGTTTCCGCAGTATTTGGTACCAATACAACGGTTGTAAGTCATTTGGTTCAAACCTTCAGAAGAATGTGAAGTAGCCAATACAGGACAAACTGTTTCACAAGGTGCGGAAGCACAATGCTGACACATCATAGGTTGGTGAATTACTTGAACATTTTCCCAATGTGCAAATTCACCTTTATCTTGAGCATCCACTTTTGCAATTTGTTTCTCACGTGTAATGAACTCAGCACCTTCAAAATTATCCTTCATCGTATTGGTGAAGTTATAATATCTATCGATGCGAATCCAATGCATTTCTCTGCGTAGTCTAATTTCATCGCGACCAACAACAGGAACATTGTTTTCTATAGAACAACTTACAACGCAAGCTCCACAACCGGTGCAAGCGTTTAAATCGATGGCCATGGCCCATAAGTGATTCGGAGAACCATCTTTTCTATAATCTTGCTTTTCCCAAATGGTATAAACATGGACTGCTCCTTTGTCGTTTCCAGCTTTTGGATTCTTCTTCCATTCGTTGAAGGTAGATTCTCTTACAATATCACGTCCTTCAATGCTATGGTGCGTTTGGGTTTGTGCCAATACATAATTCTCTGAACCTTTTGTAATATTCACATTGGATACAACATTAGATCTAGAAGCGTTCATGAATTTATAGGCATTTACTCCAACTGGCTTAAATCCTTTTTCTATTGAACCCCCTACTTTTCCAGCATGGGTATGTCCAAAACCAACAGCAAGTGAAATGCTATCGTTTGCTTGACCTGGTTGAACGAATGCTGGAACATTTTCCATTTTAACACCGTTAATTTCAATGTTTACGGTGCCGTCTTTTTCGATTCCCAATTTGTGAGCCAACGCTTTTGGCAAAGCCACATAATTGTCCCAACAAACTTTACTTACTGGATCTGGTAATTCAAATAACCAAGGGTTGTTTCCGTTAGAACCATCTTTCATCCCTACAGATTGGTAAAGAACCATGTCTAAAGAAGATTTAGATGCAGCTACTTTGGAAATTGAGGTGGCCAAGCTTGAAACATTTCCACTGTAGGCAAGACTTACTATTGCTGCAGTTGCCTCAGTGCTTGCCTGAGTATAAACACCCATTTCGAGTGCTTTGTTGAAATCGATTGTAGCCCAATTGTTCTTTAAGAACAAATAATATGGAGAAGCAGTAGGCTTTTGAGATAAAATTCCTTTTGTTTTTAGCGTATCGCCATCAGAACTTGGTAAATTGTTTGACCAATTTAACAATGATTCTTGTGCTTGACGGGTATTAAATACATTTGAAATGGTCGGTTGAGTAAAATGATAAACCCCTTTAACTGGTTCAGCATCAGACCAACTTTCTAAGTAATGGTTATCTGGACAAACATATTTACAAACAGTGGCAGTTTCATCTTTTGTAGAAGAGAAAGAGGCCGAAAATTCTGCTTTTGAAATGGCTGCAGCCCATAGACTGTTGTGATTGAATACTGGATTTGTACCATAGAAAATCACACCAGCAACCGTTCCTTTGGTCAATTCTTCAAAAACTGTATTCACAGCCAAGTCATCCCCCATAAATTGGTTAGAATGATTGGTTAAATCAATTGTTGAATTGTAACTTCCCAAAATAAAGTTAATGGCATTGATTATTTTTTGTACTTCAACATCGTTGCTACTTGAAATCACCAATGATGCTCCTTTATTATTTAAAAGTGCTTTCGCTGATTTTTCAATAGCATTTCCTGCCAATTCAGAGTTTGATGGAACAGGAATTTGTGCAATACCCAAAGATTTTGCAATGTTGTTATATAAAGTACTTACATAGGCCAATTCTTTTGAAGCCATCATAGGAAAACGATGGTCTGCATTTGTACCAGTTAATGATAAATTGCTTTCAAATTGGATATGAACAGACATTCCGCCTTCAGCAGTTGGTCTTCTGTTTATTGAATAATCGGCAGAAAATTCTACTGGAGACAACCAAGTTCCTAAAAAGTCAGCACCAAAAGAAACAATGGCTTTTGCTTTTGCAAATTGATATCTCGGTAAAGCTCTCTTTCCAAAATCCGCCATGTTTGCAGACAACATTGCTGAATAAGAAGCAGCGTCGTAAGAAACATGTTGAATATTAGGATACGTAGTTTTTAATAGTTCAATGGTTTTTAAAGTAGAAGGGCTATTGATGGTATTCGACAATAAAACAACCTTCTTATTTGAAGCGTTTAATTTTGCCAAACTATCTTTTACTTCCACATCTAATTTTGACCATTCGGTGGTTTCAGCACCTTTAATTAATGGGTTAGCCAATCTTTCTGAATCGTACAAAGACAAGATTGATGCTTGTCCAGTAGCACATAAACCGCCTTTAGAGATGGTAGAATCTGAACTACCGTCTACTTTAATTGGTCTACCTTCACGAACTTTAACCTCAATTCCACATCCCATAGAGCAACCTCCACAAGTGGAACGGAAATAATTGGCAACACCAGGAGTTACATCTTCTGGTTTCACCAAATACGGTACCGCATGGCGCACTTTTGTTTTATAACAAGCTGCTAAAGCAACAGCAGTTACACTAAATCCAAAATACTTTAGAAAATCTCGGCGATTTGAATCCATTTCAAATCCATCTTCTGAAAGTACTTCTTCTAATGGAAGTGCTTCACTAAACTCGTGTTTTTGATTGGCTAGGAATTGTGGATCGCGATTTAATTCCTCTTCACCCTTCCAATATTTTATGTTATTAGACATTTTTGAAGTTTTTATTAATAATGACACTTAGCACACTCAATACCACCATTCATGGCCGGAGTGATTTTAACATTTCCATCAGGACCGAAATACTTACTATGGTTTTCGTTGTCTTTGACGTCTTTTTTAGCCTTGGTATGTAATGCTGCATAATAATTATTGTTTGCAACATCGATACCGGTGTTTCTATGGCAATCTATACACCATCCCATTTGAAGCGTACTCCATTGTTGAACTACCTCCATTTTTTCAATTGGTCCGTGACATGATCCGCATTGAAGTTTACCTACAACAACGTGTTGTGAGTGGTTAAAATACGCATGATCTGGTAAATTATGGATGCGCACCCAACGTATTGGTTTTGGATTAGAACCGAATTCTTTGCCTGGCAAAGCTTCTGGATCGTAATCGAGGGCAGCATAAATCTTTTTGATTTCGGGGGATATTTCACCGTTGTATTTATCGGTTAATTGTACTCCTTTATGGCAATTCATACACGTATTCAAAGCAGGAATACTTGCACTTTTACTCTCTTCTACTGTTGAGTGGCAATACTTACAATCAATGTTTAATTCACCAGCATGAAGTTTATGTGAAAAAGCAATTGGTTGCTTTGGGGCATAGCCTTTTTGAACACCCACTTCGGTAATGCTAAATTTATAACCATACCAAGCTGCGGGCAATCCAATTGCCAAAGTGATAAAGATAGACAATACCACTGGGTTCATATTTGCCAATGATTTTGGTAAAAATCTTTGGTAAAATTTACGATTGGCATCTACAGTTGGATAATCTTCAGGACTTTTTTCAGCGGCAATTTTTCTAAGCGTAGTTTTAACACGGGCCAAAACGACCAATACAATACTAAATACAGCTACTAGTATAAGTAGAATGTATTTGGTAGATGGGTCTGATTTATCCGCATCGGCGGTGGCATCAACAGCCACTTTCGGACCTGCTGCGGCTGGCGCTGGTGCAGTTTTGATATATTCAACGATATTCAACACCTGTGCAGGAGTTAAATTCTCAAATATATTCATGGCTGCTCCACCATATTCTTGATAAAGCTTATTGGCATCCGGATCGCCACTTTCTCTAAACTTTTTGTTATTTCGGACCCAGCTTACAAGCCATTCTTCCGAACGCCTTTCATGCACCCCTCTTAAAGCGGGACCCACCAATTTCTTGTCTAGCGCATGACAGCTACCACAATTGTTGGCTTCATATAATTTCTTACCTTCTTCGGCGCTGCGGGCTTCCTCAGCAAACGTTGGAGAAGAAAACGCGAACAAAGCCGCTACTGCCCAAAATTTAAAACGATTTATATTCATGTGTTGAGACGAAAACTACTTATCGTGCCGCAAATATAGAATGTGATTCAATGCAGTTAAAATAATTTGTTAACAAAGATTACAATTTAAAATCTATCTAAATTATAAGTATATGATACAATAAATCTGCAAGTTATATAATGATTTATTTTTCATTAATTCAATAACTGTAGTATTTGGTACACACTTTCCACATAAAATGGGTTAATGGTCGGAAGAAATAGCGCGTACGTCGACATTTTTCTGCCATATTTTATCCTTCAAAAAATCTTTATATGCCAAATAACTTGCCAAACAGACTTGCGAATAGTTTTGAGAACTATTGCCAAAAGCACGATATTGTGTAGTCCAAAGTTGCTGAATTAAATATCTGCCATTTGAAACATCCGAAATTTGATCCACTGCGCGCGATACGGTACCCGCACCGGCATTATAAATATGTAAAACCAATAAATTAAACCAAAGTGGATTTTCTGTAAAATCGGTATTCAATCCTTTTTTTTGGGCTATTTTTTTTGCCCATGGAACGCAATACCCTTTTACCAATTTTGCCGCTGCAATGGAAGACTTCATAAAATCTTCTCTTTCATCTGTGTGAATATTGATTTTTAGTCCATATTGCTTGGCTACACTGGGCATAAGTTGAAAATGGCCAACGGCTCCGGAAATTGATTTACCTTTATTATTATTGGGACTTTCAATAATTAATAAAAGTTTTGCAATAATTGGATCTACGCCATATTGCTCGAATATTTTTGACGCTTTGCTGATTTTCGGTCCGATATAATCATATTGAAAGAAGAGATTTCTACCTCTCACAAATTTAAGACTGCCTAGAGTATCTGAATTTGTTAAATACTTATATAAGCCAGCATACACTTTAAGATTGTCTCCCTGTTCTATTTTTTGTATCACTTGTTTTGGAGCAACTGCCAGTATTTCCCTGGACTTATTGTTTACCACTAAAAATGAATCAGGGCTTAACCGAATATCGCGCAGCCAAAATTGAACATTTTTCGAATTCAACATTACAAAGGCATCGGAATCATTTTCTATATTTTTAAAATAAAACGTATCCTTACCCAACGCCAAATTATACTGATTGAATTGATGAAAATTCACGTTGGCTAAAAAACCAACAACCCAACATACAAAAGAGGCTATACCAAACTCAATCATTTACTTTGTTGCAGTACTTATTGAGATATTTACGAGAAATGGATTCCCCCAAAAGCAAACTTCTCTCCCAATCTGCACAAGCCAAACCTGCTCTACCTGTATTGTATCTGGCAATGGCTCTGCCCAGATAAATATATCCTAAGTTATCTGATTTAAATCGAATGGCTTTATCAAACTGTTTTTCGGCTGCTTTCCAATCCCCTTTTTGCAATAATATATGTCCATAATCACCTATAAACGTCCCATTGTCAGGCTGTAAATCGATTAATTCTAAAATTAAACTCTCACAATCAGGCAAATTTCTAAGATAAAAATAATTGTCGAATTTCAATTTTAAGGCTTGAACATACTTCGGTTCTGAGATTAAAAACCGGTCAATATCTTTAATGCTTTTTTCATAGTGTCCAATGCTAAAAAGAATAAATGCCCTGTCCAAAAAAAAGCGAACAGAAACCTGCGGGTCTTCTAAAATAAAATTTAACAATTCTAAGGATTCACCTTTCATGTTTTCATTTTCCAAAATTCTCAATTGCGTAATAATGAGAGAATCATTTGCTTGTTTGTTTTTTATTAGCCATTTGCCATCTTCAATGATTTCTGAATTTTCAGACATTTTCAAGGCCAAATCATATCGTGCCAATCTGGCATTGGTATCATTTGAATAATAGGTCAAATAACGGCTAATGTCTGCCAATGCGAATTGAAAGTTTCTGGTTTCTTTATTGGCGATGTATCTATTAAAATACGCTTCGGCAATAACTGAATCCATGGTCATATACCTATTTAAATCAACCAGAGCATCAGAATAGTTCTTTAATTGCAATTTAGAAATGGCCAAATAATAAAAATAGATCGATTTTTTTGGATTTATTTCGGTGAGTTTGGTAAACGAATTTAATGCTTTTGTATAATCGCCAGAAAGTTGTTGCTCCACTCCTATTTTAAACAATTCTTTTTCATTTTGTTCAATTTGAGCCACAGAAAAACCTGTGTAAAAAAGCATTAGTAGCAGAATAAAACTTAATCGCATTATTATTGTAAATATTAAGCTGTGAAATTAATATGAACTCGAATAATTGCAATTTGTCTTTATACACATTTCCAAAAACGTCCAATTAATTTAAACGAAACACAACCATAGAGAATGGAACAAACAGAAAAGAAGAATAAGTTATTTATTGTATTGGGATTTATTTTTTTAACAAATGCGATTATCGCGGAATTTATAGGTGCCAAAATTTTCAGTTTAGAGGTTAGTTTAGGCCTAGACGGTGCAAATATTAATCTTTTGGGCTCTACTTTTAACTTTGATATGACAGCTGGCGTAATACTATGGCCATTTGTTTTTATTCTAACTGACATCATCAATGAATATTATGGTCGAAATGGCGTGCGCAAATTATCCTATTTAACTGTTATTATGTTAATTTATAGCTTTGTAATGGTGAGAATTGCAATGAATTTAGAAGGAGCTGAATTTTGGAAAAAATCATCTGAAGGAAAAGGAATTCAGAATATGGGCAATGCCTTTGACAGTGTCTTTGGACAAGGCTTGTGGATCATTCTAGGCTCATTGGTTGCGTTTTTAATTGGCCAATTGGTAGATTCTTATATTTATTCTAAACTAAAAGACAAAACCGGTGATCAATTAATATGGATTAGGGCAACAGGAAGTACAGTTGTTAGCCAATTTATTGACAGTTATGTTGTATTAATTATTGCCTTTTACATTGGTGGCAGTTACTCCTTTATATGGGTATTACAAGTTGGAACAATTAATTATTTGTATAAACTATTTATGGCAGTGATACTTTTGCCATTGCTAATTGGAATACACAAAATTATTGACAACTATTTGGGATTAAATCACAAGGTCACCCAAACCACATAAAAACCGCAGATATCAGAATAAAACTACTGGTTAAAATACCGCTATTGTGTTCCCATCTGTGCGAATTTAGCTTAGAAACACCTTTGGTGCCAATAATTACTCCGGTTAATATACTTAACCATGTGGTAACAGCATAAACAATACTTAAAACAAAAAAGGCAGACCATCCGAGTGGCGCTATGGTAAAAAAATAAGCTTCAATTTCCATGCATGGCGATAAAAACATGGCCAATAAAATGGTGCCGAAAACCCATTTAGACTTTCCCTTTTTTTCCAAATGAAAATGATGGTGTTTGTAATGACGATACAAAAACCAAAGTCCCAAAACAAACAAAACGATGCTTCCAAACTTTTCAAATGGCAAATTACGAATGAAAGGTACATTTACCACTTTTGAATCAAAGCCGTAAAATGCGATTAAAAAAACCACTGCTCCAATTAAAATAGTCCCTGCAACATGCGACAAAGAGGCGATGGTAGCATATTGGATTAGTTTGGTATTAGACCATTTTTCGCTTTTTGAAAGAGCAACCAACGGCAGCCAGTGGCTAGGAATAAAGCCATGCAGCAAACTCAAAATAAAGGCCGTAAATAATTGTGATTGCATAATTAGCGGGGAGTTTCTTAAAATAAAAAAGCACCGTATAAAACGATGCTTTTTTATGTATTAATTAAATAGAATTAGCCTTTTGCTTCTTCTATCCATTTATTCCATTGTTCAACTGAAATTTTAGCATCTTGAGCAGATAATTCAGTGATGGTATCGGAGGTTAAAGAAGTTAATTCGCTGATGCTATTCACACCAAGACCGTTCATTCTTTTAACCATTGCTGGACCCACTCCTGTTAAATCTTTCAAATCTGCAATTGATTTAGCATCACTAGATTCTACTGCTTTTGCTTCAACTGTTTCTTCAACTTCAACTTTAGCTGCTTTCTTTTCCGCTTTTGGTTTGTTTTCAGCTTTTTCAAATTGAGCTCTCAATTCGGTCAAAGCATCTAATTCACCTAAAGTAGTTCTTTCAGAAGATTGGTTGATTTTCTTAACGGTTTTAGAAGCATTTTTTCTAGACTTCTCTCTGCCTTTATCGTCTTGATCGGCTTTTGCTCTTTCAGCGCCTTTCCAGATGTTGGTATGAGAAACAATAATGCGTTTAGAATCTTTACTAAATTCGATTACCTCGAACTCCATAACTTCATCTTCTTTCATTGGTTTGTTATCAGCCTTTTTAATGTGGCGTGATGGAGCAAATGCCTCAACACCATATTGCATTTGGATGGTTGCACCTTTATCATTGATTCCGGTAACAGTTCCTTCATGCAAAGATCCAATGGTGAAGATTGTTTCAAACGTTTCCCAAGGATTTTCTTCCAACTGTTTGTGCCCTAAGCTCAATCTTCTATTTTCAGAATCCACTTCAAGAACAACAACATCTAGAGTTTCACCTTTTTTCACGAATTCGCTAGGATGTTTGATTTTCTTGTTCCAGCTTAAATCTGAAACGTGAACCAATCCGTCGATGCCTTCTTCAAGTTCCAAGAATAAACCATAAGATGTTAAGTTTTTAACCACACCTGAATGTTTGCTACCCAATGGGTATTTATTCATGATTTCAATCCAAGGATCTTGGGTCATTTGTTTGATACCCAAAGACATTTTATGTTCGCTTCTATCTAAAGCCAAAACTAGGGCTTCGATATCTTCTCCTACTGTAAGATATTCAGAAGGATTACGCAAATGCGAGCTCCAACTCATTTCACTCACGTGAACCAATCCTTCAACACCAGGTTTAATTTCGATGAATGCACCGTAATCGGCAACACTCACAACTTTACCAGATACTTTAGAACCTTCTACAATGGATGGATCTAAATCATCCCAAGGATGAGAAGAAAGTTGTTTTAAACCAAGTGAAATACGTTTTTTGGTATCGTCGTAATCTAAGATTACCACATTGATTTTTTCGTCTAACTTCAATACTTCCTCTGGGTGATTGATTCTACCCCAGCTGATGTCTGTAATATGCAATAAACCATCAATTCCACCTAAATCAACAAATACACCGAAGCTGGTCATGTTTTTAACCACACCTTCCAATACTTGTCCTTTTTCTAATCTAGAAAGGATTACTGATTTTTGTGCTTCAATATCGTCTTCAATCAAGGCTTTATGAGAAACAACCACGTTTTTGTAGATGTCATTGATTTTAACAATTTTAAAATCCATGTTTTTACCTACATACTGATCGTAATCTCTAACTGGCTTGGTATCGATTTGAGAACCTGGCAAGAAAGTGTCGATGCTAAATACATCCACTACCAAACCACCTTTTGTTCTAGATCTAACGTAACCGGTAACCACGATGTCTTTTTCATGGGCTTCAACGATTTTCTCCCAAGCTGTTTCTTGCAATGCTTTACGACGACTTAAAATGAGTTGCCCCATTTTGTCTTCAGCAATGTCAACAAATACTTCAACTTCGTCGCCAATTTTTAAATCTGGCACATCACGAAATTCTTGTCTTGGTACAAGACCGTCACTCTTAAATCCAATATTAACAACTACATCTTTGTCGTTAATTGCCACAACATGGCCTTTTACCACCTCTTTTTCAACCACTGGGTTGAAAGTTTTGGTGTACTCGTGTTCAAGTTTTACTCTGTCTTCTTTGGAATAACTTTGAAAACCTGCTTCGTCTGCTTCCCAATCAAAATCGTCATGAGATGATTTAGCAGATGCTGTAGATTTTGAATTTTGAGAAGTTTCGGTAGAAACCAATTGATCATTGGTTTCTTCAATTTGAATTTCGTTTGTTTCTTTTGTCAATGTAAAGATTCCTCCTTTAGTGGGCGGCAAAATTAAATTAAATATTTCTTAATTCCTAAAGTACACAATAAAATAGAAATCTTTTAACATTCGCCTCATAAATTCGCAATTCAAGTTAGCAAAATGGGGTGAATGGTTGGATATAGTATTGACTAATTGGGCTGTAAATCAATCGGGAAATATTCATTTTCGTATTGCTCTATCAAAATCCCCAAAAGTTCCAATTCGTCTCCTTCAGGTGAGCCTTTTTTTGCATCGAAAATAACTTCAAGTCTTTCTAAAGCCTGATTGTAATCCTTTTCTGTTTTTATAAGATATACGTTCATTTTCCTTTAAATTGTATTTGCGTTGATTTTAACCTATTCAGAATGGAAACCAATAAATCGAATCCAAAGCATTTCGTTCTCACCGTTTATTTTTACTATCAATCCGTTATCCCCGAATATCAATTAAAAAACCGCTTTATTCAAAGATAGTTCCACTCTTTCAACCAATTGCATAATTTTCAAAAAAAAGATTTGCATATTTCGCAATGCACCAATTTTCGTTTTGCAGCACAAAGCAATTCTTAACCGCATTTCTCATCCCCCAAAAAAATAAAGAACCCTTATTCATTCATTTTTGAACTTAAATTCAGAGTTTACACATTTTTTATCTTCGTTGGAATTTTGAATACTTCAAATTCTTTATGTTTGCAACAGAATGGCGAAGAAATCTGTAAACCAAGATCCAATCAAAACACAAAGCAATCAGTCCACCCCATCAACGGCAAAATTAGGACTCATTTTTCTCACTGCATCTACCGATGGGACTTTAGACTCACTGCCGAGTTTTGTAAGTCAAAAATCAGACAACCATGGAGTTGCCGCCATGAATGATGCTTTGAATTTCCAAAGCGATTGGTTGCTTCTGGTAAACAGTTCATCGCAGTTCAAAACCGCCCAAATTCAAAAATCATTATCCACCATAGATTTTAATCAAACAGATACTTATTATTTGCTGAGTGGAATAAAAGAGAATTCAGCCGTCAACCAGTTTTTCACCGGACATTATGCGCATAAAGATGCGCAGTTTGGCATTGTGGTGCACAAAGAAATTCTCCAACGGTTGCTGTCCTTAAATCCAGATGTAGAAACTACCCAAGAATTGGTCTACTTTTTATCCAAAACTTGCGGTTCGGAGAAAATAATCCACACAGAACAAAAAGAAATTGCCCAAAAGCCTTATGCCGAAATAATTAAGTCCAAAATTTCAATCGCCAAAACATACTATGGCAAACAATTAAAAAACTATTGGTATTTGGCATTCTTGTTCTTGACTTTAGGATTCACCTTTTTCATAACCCAAACATCAAAAAAAGCAGGTATATCTGGCGATGAATTCGTGCAGTACGAATATTCTAAACTCATTGCCAATTACAAACTTAAATCGTTTGGAATTAACATTCCGATAGATACCAACCTATTAAAAGGACAAAAGATGGTGACGCTGGCGCGTTTGTACCCCACCGAAGGCGTAAATATTGCCACATTGGAAGATCCAGACCGTTTGATGCACTTGTACGGTTCTAGTTTTGATACATTCACAACGGTATTGGGACATATTTTGGGCGTAGACGATATCATGGATTTCAGACATTGGTGGAATGCCGTATTCGGCATTCTGACTGTGGTTTTTGGCGCATTGATTGTGCGCAGACTCACCAAAGGAAGTTGGATGTGGGCTACTTTTGGATTAATTATTTTGTTTTTTGTTCCCCGGTTTTTTGGTGAATCGTTGAATAATCCCAAGGATGTTCCTTTTGCTTTGGGTTATGTGATGTCCATTTATTATGCCCTTAAATTTTTTAGCAGCTTTCCAAATGTTCGCTGGTCTACATTCCTAGGTTTGGTTTTGGGTACTGCTCTTGGAATAAGTATTCGTATTGGTGGAATTTTGTCGATTGCCATCATCGCCTTATATATGGCTTTGAAATACATTCAATCCATTGGTCTTTCTCAGTTTATTACGTTGAAATGGAAAAACGCGTTTACATGGATTAAATGGGTGGCTGTTTTTGGACTTTTATCCTATTTAATAGGAGTTTATGTGTGGCCTTACGGTTGGAAAGCACCCATCGACAATCCGATGAAAGCATTGGATGCGTTTACAAACTACCAAGTGAGTTTGCGTCAGTTGTTTGAAGGGAAACTGTTTGATTCAGACAACCTACCACCCCATTATTTAACCAAATACATTTGGATTACATTACCGATTGGCGTTATTGGGGGATTGTTTATTTATTTGATTTTATCTTTGGTGAAACGCAAAGAATTCACTTTAGAGGAGTTTTTGATTGTATTTACTGCTGTATTCCCAATTTTCTACATTTATATTCAACATTCTTCGGTTTATGGGGGATTGAGACACGTGCTCTTTACCTTACCTAGTTTCGTAATTATTGGCGTTTTAGGTTTCTACAAACTTCAAAATATGCTTAAGCTGAAATTGCCTATTGCCGGCATTGTAGCAGTTTTGGTAGCGCTTTTGCCCGGTTCTTTTATTGCAAAAAACACAAATTTAAGTTACGTTTATTTCAATGAATTGGCAGGTGGTGTTGAGGGCGCTTATGGCGAATATGAAATGGATTATTATTTGGCCAGTTTGCGACCAAGTTGCGAGTGGTTGATAGAAAACGAGATTCGCAAAAATCCAAACAAACAATATCAACTTGTTTCTTACGGCATGGATCAAGTAAAATATTACATGCGAAACGAGAAAAACGTAAAAGTTGGATTCTCCCGTTTCGACGACAAAGCAGATAAAAAATGGGATTATGCCCTATTTTACAATGCCTATTTTGATCAGTCTCGATTAAAATCGGGTGCGTTTCCAGGTAAAACCAGTGTTTTTGAACCGACCGTTTCAGGAAAACCCATGGGATGTGTTATCAAGCGCAAAAGCTTGGATGATTACGAAGGAATAAAACTGGCCAATGCTGGAAAATCAGATAGTGCGATTGTAATGCTTAAAAAATCCCTTAAAGTAGATCCAGAATCGTATGAAGTATTGTTTTACCTTTCTAGTGCTTATGCCAATTTAGGAAATCTTGATAGTGCTGTTATCTATTGTAAACAAAGTTTGGTTTACCATCCGGAATATAACCGCAGTATGTTTGCTCTTTTCCAGTTTTACTTAAATCAGAACAAGTATAAGGAAGGGGAAGAAATCATGGATAAATACATCGATTTAAGGCCTAAAGATCCAGAAGGATACCTAATGAAGGGACAAGCCATGATGATGTCTAAAAACTTCAATGGAGCCATTGATATGGCTTCAAAAGCAGTGGCATTAAATCCATTGGAAGCAAGAAATTACCAATTGGGTGCTCAGTGTTATCAATACTTAAAGGACGATTTAAACTTCAAGCAGTGGTATACAGCGGCCATGTTGCGCAACGCCAAATCGGCCGATCAGCAGCAACAATCCATGGATGCCATAGGAATTATTTACGAAGGAATAACGGGTGAACCGATAGACTTTCAGAAATACATGAAATAATTTAGTATTTTAAACTTTCTGAAAGCATTCCCTTATTGATTGCTTCATATTGGCCTTTTTCGGTAAGTCCAATCTGAGAAACTTCTATGTTCAAATCGTGTTCGTAGAAATAATACCAGTTATTATGAACTGCCAGTTGATTCATTGATTCTCTTTCGGTCATGGTAAGCAAGGGTTGAATGTCGTAGCCCATTGCAAAATTGGGTTTTAAATGGTTCGACGACGGAAACAAATCCGCACCGTACAACATTTTTTTTCCATCAGGCAAGTGAATCAATGGTGCTATCATACCCAAAGTATGTCCATTAAATAAATGGACTTCCATACAATCGTGCAAAACATCTCCTTCTTGCAAAAATTTCAACACCCCATGATCCATCAAAGGCACAAAATTTTCTTTTAAAAAGGATGCTTTTTCTCGGGGATTTGGATTGTTGGCATGATCCCATTGTGTCTGCGAAACATAATAAGTTGCATTGGGAAATGCAGGCATCAATTCTTCGTTGTTTTTAATTACCGCCCCGCCGCAATGATCAAAATGCAGATGCGTCAACAACACATCTGTAATTTGTGATGCGTCTATACCAATACAAGCCAAGGAAGATGTTAAACTGTCGTTGCCGTTCAGATAATAATGGGAATAAAAGTTTTCACTTTGTTTGTTGCCAATACCGGTATCTATTAAGATTTTTTTATCGTTGATTTCAACCAACAAACAACGCATGGCCCAATTGCAAAGGTTGTTTTCGTCTGCAGGATTTAATCTATTCCACAATACTTTAGGTACTACGCCAAACATGGCTCCACCATCGAGTTTGAAATTTCCTGTTTGAATTGTTGTCAGTTTCATGTTAAAAGTCTCCATAAACATCGGTTAATGCTTCGTAACCGGTTGCAGTCACTAAAATAGTATGTTCAAATTGCGCGCTCAGTCTTCCATCGATGGTTCTAGCGGTCCATCCATCTTTTCTATCGATTTTACACCTTGCTTTTCCCGCATTAATCATCGGTTCAATGGTAAAAACCATGCCTTCTTTCAAAATTGGACCTGTATTTTTTTCGGCAATATGTGGAACGTCTGGTTCTTCGTGAAACTTAATACCCACTCCATGACCACAGAATTCAAACACCACCGAATAACCGTGTTTGTGTGCATGATTTGCAATTATTGCACCCACATTTCCTAAATGTGCATTGGGTTTAACCTCATTCATTCCTAAGCGAAGACATTCTTTGGTAACGTCAATCAATCGTTGGGCATATTCTGAAACGTTCCCTACGGTATACATTTTGCAGGTGTCTCCAAAAAATCCACCTAAAATGGTGGTAACATCAATATTTACAATGTCGCCTTCTTTTAAGGTATAATCATTGGGAACACCATGACATACCACTTCGTTTGGAGAAATGCAGGAAGCATATTTATATCCTTTGTACCCTTTGGTTGCTGGAATGGCTCCATTATCCCTCACAAACGTTTCCACAATTTGATCCAATTCGCGCGTGGTGATTCCAGCTTTAATGAATTGTTCAAGGTGTTTTAGTGTTTTAGCTGCCAATTGACTGCTTTTGCGGATGCCTTCTATTTGTTCGGGTGTTTTAATTACGATAGCCACGTTTTAATAATTAATTGGAAGAAATGGATTTAATGATGTCTTGTTTGGTGATAATATGCCAATTTCCACCCATGTCCATCATCAAACATGCTTGGTTGTTCTCGTTAATTACGGAAGAAACCTTTTCAATGGGATCGTTGAAATTTACGATAGGCAAAGCGGGCTGCATAATAGACGCTATGGAATCGTTCATTAAATCTTTGGCTAAAAATAGCTGTTTATAAAACTGACTGTCGTCGATACTACCCACAAATTGGTGGTGATCATTCACCACGGGCAATTGAGAAATGCCAAACTTCTGCATTTTTTCGAAAGCCACTTGGCATTTTTCACCTTCATTTACTGTGATAAGCGGTTGATGTTTGTGGTTTTGGATTAAATCCATGGCTACAGTAGATGTTTTAGCAGCAATAAATCCTCTGTCGCGCATCCAATCTTCATTAAACATTTTACCCAAATAACGTGTACCGTGATCATGAAAAATAACGACAACTATATCAGTCGGTTTAAACAAATGTTTAATCTGCATTAACCCAGCCATAGCAGAACCAGCACTGTTTCCGGCAAAAATACCTTCTTCTCTTGGAATTCGGCGGGTCATGATGGCAGCATCCTTGTCTGTCACTTTTTCAAAATGGTCGATTAGACTAAAATCTACGTTTTGAGGCAAAAAGTCTTCTCCAATGCCTTCCGTGATATATGGATAAATCTCGTTTTTATCAAAAATGCCCGTTTCCTTGTATTTTTTAAAAACCGATCCATAGGTATCAATGCCAATTATTTGGATGGATGGATTTTTTTCTTTCAAATATTTAGCGGTTCCAGAAATGGTTCCACCTGTACCTACACCAACGACCAAATGGGTAATTTTACCTTCAGTTTGCGCGTATATTTCGGGACCTGTTTGTTCATAATGCGCTTTGGAGTTGCTTAAATTATCGTATTGGTTTGGTTTCCATGCATTGGGGATTTCAGCCGCCAAACGGGTACTAACACTATAATAACTGCGTGGATCTTCGGGTTCTACATCTGTTGGACATACAATTACTTCTGCACCAAATGCCTTTAAAGCATCCACTTTTTCCTTGCTTTGTTTGTCGGTTGTGGTGAAAATGCACTTGTATCCTTTTATAACTGCTGCAATAGCCAATCCCATTCCTGTATTTCCACTGGTACCTTCAATAATCACACCACCTGGTTTTAGTGCTCCTGAAGCTTCGGCATCTTCTATCATTTTTAAGGCCATTCGGTCTTTAATAGAATTGCCCGGATTGGTAGTTTCAATTTTCGCCAAAACGGTGCAGGGCAATTCTTTGGTGATCGTATTTATTTTTACCAAAGGGGTATTTCCTATGGTTTCTAATATATTTTGGTAATAGGCCATTATGTTACAAAAATACTCGTGAATCTGTTCTTTTCCGAATGAAGTATTAAAAGTTCTGTTAAATGATGCGCTACAATAAGAAAACTAGTGAATAATTAGTTACTTTGCAGTGCATGCAATTTCCCAAAACCTGCGTTATAATTCCCTGTTATAATGAAGCAGATCGTTTAGATATTTTAAAAATCGAGCGCTATTTAATAGAAAATAAATCTGTTGAAATTGTTTTTGCAAATGACGGCAGTACTGATAAAACCTCGGAAGTATTATCCAACTTTCGGAATGGCTTAATAGATTTAGATTTAAAAAATCGTATCCATATTTTAGATTTCAAACACAATGAAGGCAAAGCGGAAGTGGTTAGAAAAGGGATGTTGTTTGCGGGGGATAATTCCTATTATAATTCATTGAACTTAGATGCAAAAATTCATTCAGATGGTAAAATTGACTGTGAATATTTTGGTTTTTGGGATGCAGATTTGGCCACTCCATTGAGCGAGTTAAATTGGTTTTATCATTTTATAGAAAATGGAGAATCATACTGGCTGTTAATGGGTTCAAGGGTTGCCAGATTGGGTTCAAATATAAACCGTACATTTTTTAGACATTACACGGGAAGAATTTTTGCAACCTTTATTTCCATGGGATTAAAATGGAAAGTGCACGATTCACAATGTGGAGCGAAGTTATTGCGAAAAGATTTTGTACCCATTTTTAGAGAACCGTTTAAAACGAAATGGTTATTTGACGTTGAAATTTTGTTGCGATTTAAATCCCTCCACGGAAATGAAAGCCTTAAACACATCATAGAAATACCCATTCGCGATTGGCAAGATGTAAAAGGCTCAAAAATAAAGCTAAAAGATTTCCTAAAAGTACCTTACCAAATCTGGAAAGTTTTCCGAGATTACCGTTAATTAATTACGGCTATCAACTAAAGATGCAGCATGTGCTATCTGCATTAAATGATGGTTTCCATGCCAAGCATACAATGCAATAAGTTGAGCAATTGAAATATGCTTTTGTTGCCCCGGATGGTAAAGTGATTTTGCCAAATAAATTTCAGGCTGTTTTAAAGATTCCAGTAACAATAAACTCCACCTTTGGTGTGTTC
Organism: Chitinophaga pinensis; assembly: GCA_945860565.1. Classification (GTDB taxonomy): domain Bacteria; phylum Bacteroidota; class Bacteroidia; order NS11-12g; family UBA955; genus VMCP01. The sequence continues at coordinate 22,277 of CAMAQS010000013.1, forward strand.
CCAACAACATCATGAAACTGGATTCATGGTTAAATTGGTAATCCATTCCATTGGCCCACTCATCATGATCCCATACTTGAATTTCATTGACATCTTGGTGAATGATGTGTTTGGTGCGCATAAAGGCATTGATATGGGCATCTGCTAAATGGTGAATGATTTGTTTTACAGTCCAAGAATCCGCGCGGTATTGCGCATTGAAATGTTCTTCTGTAAATCCTTGAATGGTACGAACCAGTTTATTGGGAAATTCTTTGATTTCCACAATCGATTGCAATAGTTCTTCTAAACTATAATCTTTATCCCAGTCAAATTTATCGTTTTGCCAATTCATCATTAATTAATTAAATTAAATCCGGTATAGGGTTGCAATACTTCTGGAACCACAATACCTTCAGGGGTTTGATATGTTTCTAAAATGGCCGCCACAATTCTTGGCAACGCTAAGGCACTGCCATTTAGGCTATGCGCCAACACGGTTTTGCCCTCGGTATTTTTAAACCTACATTTTAGTCGGTTGGTTTGAAATGTTTCAAAATTGCTCACAGAGCTGCACTCCAACCACATTTCTTGTGCCGGACTCCACACTTCCATATCGTAGGTTTTTGCGCTGGCGAAGCCCATATCCCCCCCACACAACAACAATACACGATAATGCAATCCCAATTTCTGAAGTAAGCTCTGCACATAATTAGACATGTCTTCCAAAATTCCATAACTTTTATCAGGATGTGCAATTTGTACGATTTCCACCTTGTCGAACTGGTGCAAACGATTCAATCCACGAACATGCGCGCCATAACTGCCTGCTTCACGACGAAAACACGGTGTATACCCACAATTTTTAATGGGAAGGGCATTTTCATTTAAGATTACATCTCTGTAAATGTTGGTGATTGGCACTTCAGCAGTAGGAATCAAATACAATTCATCTTCTTGAATGTAATACATTTGACCTTCTTTGTCGGGCAACTGACCTGTACCAAAACCACTAGCAGCATTTACAACCAATGGTGGTTGAATTTCGGTGTATCCTGCTTTTCCAGCCTCATTCAAGAAAAATTGAATGAGTGCACGTTGCAAAATGGCGCCTTTTCCTTTGTAGACAGGAAATCCGGCTCCTGTTATTTTAACGCCCAATTCAAAATCGATGATGTCGTATTTGGAAGCCAATTCCCAATGCGGAATGGTATTGAAGTCAAATATCTTCTTTTCACCGTATAAACCCACTTCTAAATTATCGTTGGCATCTCTACCAGTTGGGACAGAAAGATCTGGTGTATTAGGCAGTGTTACCAACAAGTCCTTGAGTTTTATTTCGGTACTTTCTACTTGCGCACTGAATTCTTTAATTTGTTCTTTAAAAATGGTAGATTGTTGTTTTACCTCATTTCCTTCAGCAATTTTACCTTCTTTCATTAATTGTCCAACTCGGGTAGCCAACTGATTGCTATCAAACTGAACTTTCTCCATTTCTGTTTTTATGGAACGCAATTCATCATCCAATTGAATAATTTGGTTTACGGTAGATTCAGCTTGAATCCCTCTAATTGCTAATCTTTTGATTATTTCTGAAGCGTTTTGGCGTATGGCGGAAATGAGTAACATGATATTTTTTACAAAAATCACAAAAAAAACGCGTATTTTAAGGTTATTTGACTTGATTTTTATAAACTCGTAAAAATAAAATCCATAAGAATGAAATTTATATTAAAAATAACAACCATAATATGTTTGATTTTTGCCACAAATTCGTTGTCGGCACAAGTTGAAAGCGATATAGTAGGTACTTGGTATAATCAAGAAGGAACAGCAAAAATTAAAGTTTTCAAAGCTACAAACGGCAAATTTGCTGGCATGTATTACGGTAAAATCGTATGGTTAAAAATCCCCAACAAAGAAGGAAAACCCAAAGTAGATGTTCAAAATCCTGATGAAACAAAACGTAATAAACCCATTATTGGATTGGTAATTTTAAGCAATTTGGCTTGGAATCCAGAATTAAAAGCATGGACCGATGGTCAAATTTATGACCCCAACAATGGAAAAACTTATAGCTGCGCCATTAACAAGGACGGTAAAAATCTAAAAGTTAGGGGATTTAAGGGTTTGTCCATCACTGGAAAAAGTTCAACTTGGTCACCAGCAGATTAAGAGAATTAAATCAATTCAATTCCCATTTCGCGGGCAATTTCATCGGTAAATTCCAATGCAGCATCTATATCGTTAGGGATTTTTGCTTCGAGAATGGCATCCCTCACTTTATTTTTTAAAATTCCAATGTATTTCGGATTATTGACTTTATACCTTTCAATAATGTGATTCCCCGTTAACACAGGTTGCCAATTTCTTAACTCATCTTTACTTAATACTTCGCTTATTTTATCTGCAACCAATCGCAGATTTGCGATGTGTTTCACAACCTTTTCTTTGTTTTTACTGGTGATGTCCGCCTCACAAAGAATCAACAAATCCATTACATCTTCACCAGCTTCAAATATCAACCTACGTACCGCACTGTCTGTTACAATTTCTTTTGACAATACGATGGGTCTTAGATGCATGGCTACCAATTTTTCTACATATCGTAATTTTTCATCTAACGGAAGTCTAAGTCTTCTGAAGATTCCTTTAACCATTCTTGAACCTTTGTCTTCGTGACCATGAAACGTCCAACCCACTTTCGGGTCAAATCTTTTGGTAGCGGGTTTGGCTATGTCATGCAAAATGGCTGCCCAACGTAACCATAAATTGTTGGTAAGCGCACAAATATTGTCCAAGACTTGAATGGTGTGATAAAAATTGTCCTTGTGGCTTTTCCCATCAATGACATCTATACCCTGCAATGCCACCATTTCAGGAAAAAAGTGATGTAAAATGCCTGTTTTATACATTAAATCGAAGGCCACGGACGGTTTAGAACCCATAATCATTCCGTTTAATTCATCGGTAATGCGTTCTTGCGAAACAATGAGAATTCTATCGGCATTGCGCACAATGCCAGCCATGGTTGATTCTTCAATTTTAAAATTCAATCTTGCCGCAAAACGAATGGCCCGAAGCATACGCAAGGGATCATCGGAAAACGTGGTATCTGGATTTCCAGGTGTTTTGAGTATGCCGTCTTGCAAATCTTGTACACCATTAAAGGGATCGTACAATTCACCATATTTTGCGGAATTCAATGACAAATACATGCTGTTGATGGTGAAATCTCGTCTATTTTGGTCGTCAATGAGGGTGCCGTCTTCTACAATTGGTTTGCGCGAATCTTTTCTATAACTTTCTTTTCTGGCCCCAATAATTTCAATAATCCAATCTTTATATTTTATCTGTGCAGTACCAAAATTTTTAAAAATAGCAATACTAGCTTCATTTTCAGGCAATAAACTGTAAAATTGTTGGGCAAAATATACACCCGAACCTATCACTACCACATCTACATCTTTATTTTCCAACTTTAAAAATAAATCCCTCACAAAACCTCCAACAACATAAGCCTCAAGAGACTCTTTATCCGCTGTTTGAGATAAAAGTTTAAAAATATGGTGGTTTAAGGCATTCACGGTGAGCAAAGATAGTTGATGCGCATGGTTTTTCAGAAACTGTGAAATGGATATTATATTTGGAAACATGAATCCTTGGAAAAAGTACACTCTTGTTTACATTGGTATTTACACCGTATTCAGGATTCTTTTCTTGCCCACAGAATTCACCTTAGATTCGTATGGCTATGCCTGTGAAATCTTAAAGCACGATTTGTTTTCGCCACACCACCTTTTCTTTAAATATGTGTATGGCGCGCTTTTCGAAATGTTCTCATTTACGCAGTTGGAAGCCCTGCCCTTTTTTTCCATTGTAACTTTACTCCTGGGAACATGTACTTTACTAGTGGCAACACAAATTCTTGAAATCCTTGTGCGAAAACCGCAACAGGTGTTTTGGGGAATTGTATTTATTTCAACAACATTCTCGTTTTTAAAGTATTCTCAGGAATTTGAGGCCTATATTTTACCAATATTTGTTTCATGTGTCGGCACTTTTTATTATTTGAAGGGATATAGAATGCTTAGTGCCATTTTGCTTGGCATTGCTTGTGTATTTCATCAAATTCATATTTTTTGGTTAGGGGGGATGTTTATCGCGGATGCATTAAAAAAACCACGGAATTCCATCTATTTGTTGCTTGGATTGTCTGTTCCCGTTTTTTCTTACATAGTCTATGCCAACATCCATTCAATGGCCCTCTCCCATCTCCTTTTCCACGACGTGGAGCAAGGTTTGGTAAAGGTGTATCCTAATTTAAATAATCTATTGTTTTTGGTGGTGAATGCAGTAAGGTCCGTCTTATTCATACAAAGTGAAACCATAAGCCAATTAAAGGAATGGAATGTAGAAGTGTGGATTTTTGCCATGTTACTCATAGCACTTTTAATCAGCGGTTTGGTGATATTAATTAAATCTGGCACACGTGTTATGCGCATAAATGCGCATAACAAACCGATTTTGATTGTTCTCGTATTGCAATTTCTATTTGCCGCCTACAGTGTTGGAAACATAGAATTCATGGTAATGATTCCAATTCTTTTGGTCTTTTTGATGTCCGCAGAAACAAATCTGAAAGGCTATGCACGCATTGTAATGGGGTTGTCTTTGTGGAATGTAACACAGTTTGTCATCCCCCAAAACACAAAAACAACCAATTTTTTAGCCGAAACACATCAATTCCTGCAGGCAAATAAATTAAATGATTCCAATTTAATTATTACAGAACAGCCGGATTATTTAATTAATTATTTGGAGTACCATCAATTAATTAATTCAGAAAAACAGTCCACAGCAAACATCGTTGGGGACAATTCCAACCTCGATTCTTTGCTCACATTGCATTCTTACAATTCGGTTTACATCATTAAACCTAAAAAACAGGTGCTTAACCGTTTTTCAATAACGCACAACGCCCAATTAAAATTTACTTTAACAGACAGATATACAATGGACACAGTGGAACACTTTGCGCTGGAAGTGATAAAAATTAGACAAATAATTACCAATTCAAGTGACTGATGTCTGGGATGCGTTGGATTTGTTGATTTTTGACTTCGTAAATGTGTCCGCCAAATTTTTGAATCAATCTATAGTCGTGGGTAGCCATAACGACCGAAGTCCCTTCAGAACATATCTGCTGCAACAAAGACATTACTTCATCGCTAATTTCGGGATCTAAACTGCCTGTTGGCTCATCGGCCAAAACCACTTTTGGGTTGTTTAACAAAGCCCGTGCAATAACCAAACGTTGTTGTTCACCGCCGCTTAATTCAGAGGGCCATTTGTATCCTTTGTTTTCAAGTCCCACTTTTTTTAGTACTTCATTGGCACGATCGAGCATATCTTGTTTCTTTTTCCAGCCGGTTGCTTTTAAAACAAACAATAAATTTTCTAAGGCAGATCTATCGGACAGCAATTGAAAATCTTGGAAAACGATGCCTAATTTCCTGCGAAGGAATGGAATGTCATTGGTTTTGAGTCCGTTGAGTTCATAACCGGAAATGGAGGCTGAACCTTCGGACAATGGAATTTCTCCGTAGAGTGTTTTTAACAATGTGGATTTTCCGGAGCCGGTTCTACCAACTAAAAAAACGAATTCCCCGGGAGCAATTTCAATGTTTACATTCAACAAAATGGGCAATTTGCCCTGATAAATGGTTGCATGTTTGATACTAATTGGTAATTCCACAATTCAAAAGTACTATTTAGTTTGAATAAGTGAATAACATTCTATTAACACGGGAATGGGGGTGGTTTGGATTGTGGAGAAGAAGTCGGCGTTTCGGCTCCGCTCAACGACCTTAAATGGTGCAAAATGAGGCAGTGGGTTTTTGGGGGGGGTGCAGAAGAGGCCGGCACGTTCGACTTCGGCTTTGCCTACGCTCAGTGACCTTGTATTGTTCTTTTTATCAATTGTCTGAACACGTTTTTTTTTGATTAAAGGATTTGCAGGATAATCAATCATGTAATCTAGTAAATCCCATAAGTCAAGGTTCAGACAAAATTTATGGGTAAATGTCTGAACACGATTCTAAGGATTTAATGGATTTGCAGGATATCAATGATGGATTCAAGTGATTCGCATGAATCAAGGTTTCGACGAGATTAATTAACCAACCCCTCACCACTCTATCGGCTCTAAACCATAGTTAATTAAATACTCATTTGTTTTAGTAAAATGCTGATTGTTCCAGAAGCCGCGGTTTACGGACAGCGGACTCGGGTGAACCGATTTCAAAATGAGATGTTTTTCGCTATCGATTAGCTGTTCCAGCTGTTTCGCCTGATTTCCCCACAAAATAAAAACCAGGTTTTTCCGCTTCTCCGACAAAAGTTCGATAGCCTTATGGGTTATTTTTTGCCATCCCAAATGCTGGTGCGACAATGGCAGACTTTCCTGAACCGTTAAAATGGTGTTCAATAAAAACACCCCCTGTTTGGCCCAAGCACTTAAGTCTCCCACTGTGGGAATGGGAACTTTAAATTCGAGTTGAATTTCCTTAAATATGTTTAACAGAGAAGGTGGAATGCGTACATCTGGATTCACCGAAAATGCCAATCCATTCGCTTGACCCATTCCGTGATAGGGATCCTGACCCACTATCACCACTTTCACATCGTTGAACTCCGTTAATCGAAATGCACTTAAAATATCCTCGTCTTTAGGATAAACCGTTGCAAAAATCCTTTGCTCCGCCACCTTTTGTTTCAATAATTCCAATTCTTTAAGCAAATTGTTTTCTTGAAAAACGCGGTTCCACGTCAATTCCTCAGGCATCCTAAATTCAGAATTAGGTTAATAAATCTTCCAGTTCCTCTACGTTGATGTTATTTATAATGGTGTCTTCGTCTGGAATAATGCTCTCCGCCAACTTCGTTTTTTTAAGTTGCAAAGCCAAAATTTTCTCTTCAATGGTATTTTTTGTAATGAATTTATAACTCATTACCGTTTTGTCTTGGCCAATGCGGTGTGCGCGGTCTTCCGCCTGTTTCATGGTAAAAGGATTCCACCAAGGATCCGCCAAAAACACATAATCGGCAGCGGTTAAATTTAGACCACTGTTTCCTGCTCTAAGACTTAACAAAAACACTCTAATGGTATCGTCGTTTTGGAACAAATCGATTTGATCTGCCCTTTCCTTTTCGTCCATTGAGCCATCCAAATAACAATATTGTATGTTCTGGTCTTTTAATATCTGACCAATATTTTTTAAGTATCCCACAAACTGCGAAAACAACAATATCTTGTGTCCGTTGTCTATGGCACGAATCATCATACGCGTTATTTCATCGTCTTTTCCACTGCTTCCCTCGTATTCATGGTCTTTGAGAACTGGGTTTAATGCAAGTTGTCTTAAGTGCATCAATCCATTGAAAATCTTCAGCCTAGACTTATTGATTCCCACTTGATTTACGTGATTTAAGATTTCGTTTCTGTATTGGCTTTTCACCTTCTCATAAAGTTCTTCCTGCTGTGTATTCATTTCGCAGAAGTGTATTTTCTCTACTTTTGGTGGAAGTTCTTTCATTACCTGCCCTTTGGTTCTCCTTAAAACAAAAGGATCGATGAATTTCTTGAGTTCCTCGGCCTTTTTTGGATTTGCAGCTTTTTCAATCGGACGAATGAATTGTTTTTCAAAATAGGTATAACTGCCTAATAAACCGGGGTTCAAAAAGTTCATTTGACTCCAAATATCCAATAGGGTATTTTCAATTGGCGTACCAGTCAAAGCCATTCTATTCTTAGATTTTAACTTTAACAAATTTCTGGCAGTTAAGGAAGATGGATTCTTAATGGCCTGACTTTCATCCAAAACAATGCATTGATATTCAAATTTTCGCAAAATCTCGATGTCGTTGCGCATGGTACCATAACTCATCACAACCAAATCGGTATTGTTAAAATCTAAAATTGCTTTGTGTCGGTGAATTCCATTGTACATCACGACTCTGATTCCTGGACAAAATTTCTGTGCCTCAGATCTCCAGTTATAGAGTAAGGATTTCGGACAAATAACGATGCAGGGAGCATGCCAAAATTTGTCATCGTCTTGTTTTTGGCCATCGATTAGGCTTTGCAAGTTTTCTTCAGAAGGCAGCACCATGCCATTTTCCTTTTGAGTAACAAACAAATTGGTAAAATGTCTAATAATGGCTAAGGTTTGTATGGTTTTTCCGAGACCCATGTCATCGGCAAGCAACGCACCTAAATTGTTTTCAAGTAGAAAGCGCATCCAATTGTATCCTTCTTTTTGGTAGGATCTCAATTCAGCCACAAAACCATTGGGAAGTTCATAATCTGGAATTCCTTGATTGTTTATGGCTTCCTTCCATTCATTTTTAGGCAATTCTTCCTCTAACAGTTCATTGATGTCTTCCAACAAACCCAAATGAATTTTTTTCAATCTGAGTGAAGCATCGTTTACCGTGGAGAAGTTTAAAATTTTGGCAAAACGTACAAACCATTCGTTTGGAATTATTGCAACGCTTCCATCAGGAAGTAAAAATTCTCTTTTATTGTTTAAAATATTGTTTCTTAACCGATTAAAAGGAACTTCAAATTTTCCAAATTTCACAACGGCCAACAAATCAAACCAATCTTCTGATTGATTTACTTTGATTTTCATTTCTATTGCACCTAGGAAAAAATTAACCTCAGAAAAATCCTGCTCAATGGTAAATCCTTTACGAACCAATGTTTCGTTGTTCAGGTTTAACCATTGTATTAATGCATACGAATCATCATCGTCTTTTAAAGAAAGTAAACTACCCTGAGTGGTTTCCAATCCCATTTCTTTTAGAGTACGAATGTTTTCTTTTTCAATCTGATACGAGCGTCTAATTCTATGAAAGGTATAACTTCCATTAACGGGTTCAAGGGAAACATTCACCCTTTTATCCACGTGATAAGGGAAAATCCAATCACCATATTTAAAGTACAATACAATTTGAGCATGTCTTTCAAATACTTTGGTAAGGCGGATGACTGGTCTTACGTTTAATTGTTCGGTAACTATATCGAAACCAAGGGCGAATACGTCGTGATTTTCAAGAAGGGGCAATACAAATTTTTGCATGTAAACCGCTTCTTGATTGGGTTCAACATGGATAAATTTGCGGGTAAAAAACGGTTTAATTTTATTGCCATCTACCCTTTCGTTAAAGAATAATAGTCTATCTTTGGTAAGCAACCATGCAGGTTTGCTAACCAACATAACGGCTTCGTTGTTAAAAACCGATATTTTCTGATCTTGGTGTCTTAAGGTCACAAAATAATTCATGCCTTCTTCATCGCGGCGAAAATGAAACAACACTGAAGTTGGTTCATTGGTGAATTTTATGTGATTTCCGGTAGGTTCACCCAATTTTCCCGAATAATAAAGTGGGTAATCTTTTACTATTTCTAAAACTTTAACCAATTGAAATTCAACAAATTCTCGGGCAAGTTTTTTTATCTCGGGGGTAAAATGTTTTAAAAAGTACTCGGTGGCTCTGATTTTTTTAGAACCTTTGTAAAAGCGATTCATAATAGAATCCACTTCATAGGTTTCGATGAGTTCGACCGCCCTTTTTTGAACATCATCCAAATGATAATAATCGGTATTTTGTTGCCGAATTCGTTGAAAGGTCAGTGAGGGGCTTCCGTTTTCTAGTAATTGAACAGCATTTGCTTCTACAATCACACCAAAGTAAGGATGATCTATAAAGGTGAATACAACATCAAACTTTTTGGTATTTACAACTTCCATTTATGCTTTATACAAATATAAACTCGCAATATACTACTAAAATCAGGTATTTTCGCCGATTATTGCGAATATATTTACAAAAAAAAAATATGGAATCCGTTATTGAAACAGAAAATCTGTCAAAAAATGAATGTTATGAAATGTTGCATCAACAGTGGGCACATTTATACGATCACAATTGCCCTTGGTATAGTAATTTTAGCAATGCCGCTGCGCTCATAAAAAACATATTTGACTTTTGGTGGGTGGGATTTTATGTCATAGAAAAAGACATGTTGGTGCTAGGCCCGTTCCAAGGACCCATAGCATGCACGCAAATTGCTAAAAACAAAGGCGTTTGTGGCGCTGCTTGGATGCAAGAAAAGAGCATTGTAGTTCCAAATGTTCATTTGTTTGAAGGTCATATTGCCTGTAGTTCGGCATCTAATTCTGAAATTGTGATTCCCATAAAATCCCAAAAAACAGGCGCAATTTGGGGTGTTTTGGATTTAGACAGCGAACATTTGAATCATTTTGATGAAATTGACCGTTTAGAATTGGAAAAATTTTGTGCATCTTTGGGACAATTGATTTAAAGCATGACGGGAGAAAATCAAACCAAGCCAAAAAATATAGCGATACTCATTTTAGTTGCAGCATTGGGTTACTTCGTAGATATTTACGATTTAATTTTATTCAACATCATTAAAAAAGAGAGTTTAGATGCATTAAACATTGATTTCAATACCTACGAAACCGTGCTTTTCCGCTGGCAGATGGCAGGAATGCTCATAGGGGGCATTTTGTGGGGTGTTTGGGGGGATAAAAAAGGCCGTGTGAGTGTTTTGTTCGGTAGCATACTTATATACAGTGTGGCCAACATTGCCAATGCATTTGTAGTTTCATTGGAAGCCTATAAAATGTGGAGATTTATTGCGGGTTTGGGATTGGCGGGCGAATTGGGGGCGGCCATAACCTTGGTTTCTGAATTAATGCCAGCAAAAAAACGAGGCATTGGAACAATGATTATTGTAACCTTCGGGGCATTGGGTGCAGTTGCCGCTTTCATTGTTTCAAATCAAGGGGAAGCCATTGGCCATTTTATTTCGAAAATCACCAATACACCGATAGCAAATTGGCAAGTGGCCTATATTGTTGGTGGTTGTTTGGGTTTGCTTCTACTTTTATTGCGTGCAAGCACATTTGAAAGCGGACTTTTTGAAAATCTAAAAAATGCCGATGTGAAAAAAGGAAATTTCCTCATTCTCTTTAAAACAAAAAAGAATCGATTAAAATATCTTGCTTGCATTGTTATAGGATTGCCCGTTTGGTTTGTTGTGGGGATATTAATCGCGCTGGCACACCGCTTTTTACCAGAAATAACAGGCTCTAAAGAAATCATGAACCTCTTGCCGACCAAAGAAATGGTCTTGTGGAGTTATGTCGGTTTGTCTATGGGGGATTTGTTTAGCGGGATATTATCTCAAGTTTTTCAAAGCAGAAAAAAAGTGATTTTATTAAATCTCATTGGAATTATACTCATATCCTCTTTATACCTTTATGGTCCAGTAGGCAGTGCCAATTATTACCGTATTTTGGCGTTTTTGTTGGGATTTGTAACCGGTTATTGGGCCTTATTTGTTACCAATGCCAGTGAACAATTTGGCACCAACATTCGCAGCACGGTTTCAGCTACCGTACCGAATTTTGTGCGCGGTGGTGTTTTAATTATTACCTTTGCCTACGAATATTTCGAGAAATTATTTCACTCTCCCATTCATGCGGCCATGCTCGTCGGAATAATTTGTGTTTCTCTCGCAATTTGGGGAACTTTGCATGTAGAAGAGTCTTTCCATAAAGAATTGGATTATTACGAAAAATAAAAACATTGAAACCGATAAATAAATTGTCTTTTACAGAACAGATAGTATTGTCTATTCTGCAAGAGAATAAAAAAGGGACTTTAAATACCCAACGGGTATTTTCAAGAATCCCCGAAACAAGTTCAATTTCAAAAGAGGCCGTCTATGATGCCCTTTTGTCTTTAACACAGAAAAAACACATTATACAAGCTTCAAAAGGGCAATTTCAACTGGTAAAACCAGAAAAAATTGTTCGCGCCAGGGTCATCGTAAATTTTGCAGGTGAGTTCTTATTGAAAACCCCAGAAGATGAAATCATGCGCATTGGTCAAAACTATTTTGCAAAATCATTGCCAGAGGATATTGTAGACGTTTACTACAAAAAAAATGGCAAAAGAACTGAAATTAGTCAGATTAAAATAATTCAACGTGAACCCCGAAAAATCATTGGTTTTCTGGATGTTTTTAATGGACATGCTTTTTTGCTTACTGGTAATACAGGTTACAAGGACATTCAAATTTTAGGGGAAGTTGACGGTGAATTTGATGGCCAAAAAGCCCAAGTATTGGTCACCGATTTTCCTGAAAACAGCAAATATCCAATTGGAGAACTCTTAAGTATTCTTGGAAAACCCGGAGTTCATGAAACCGAAATGCACTCTATTGTGGCAGAATTTGGATTCCAATCGCATTTCCCCCAAGATGTAATCAACGAGTCTGAGGAAATCCCGGATACCATCCCCCAAGAAGAAATAAAAAAACGGAAAGATTTTAGATCTGTAAAAACATTTACCATCGATCCAGAAGATGCCAAAGACTTTGACGATGCCATTTCATTGGAATATTTATCCGATAATTCATTTAAAATAGGCGTGCACATTGCCGATGTTTCCCATTATGTGTTGATGGACTCTCCGTTAGACAAAGAAGCCTTAAATAGATCCACCTCGGTGTATTTAGTGGATAGAACCATTCCCATGTTGCCCGAAAAACTAAGCAACAACTTGTGTTCACTGCGACCAAACGAAGATCGGTTGTCGTTTAGTGTTGAATTTACATTTTCAGCAGATTATAACTTATTGGATACGTGGATTGGCAAAGGAATTATTCACAGTGACCGCAGATTTTCATACGAAGATGCACAAGAACGAATTGTAAACAATTCCGGAGATTATGCAGAAGACTTGATATTTCTCAATACCATTGCCAAACATTTTGAAGAATTGAGATTCAAAAACGGAGCACTCAAATTTGAATCACGAGAGTTGCGATTTATACTTGATGAAAAAGATTTGCCTACCAAGGTAATAGAAAAAGTCAGATTTGATAGCCATAAACTCATTGAAACCTATATGTTAATGGCAAACCAAGCCGTAGCAGAATATGTCTATAAATTGAAAGTTCCGGCTCCCGCATTTATCTATCGTACCCACGACGAGCCACCTAAAGACAAACTCATAGAATTCGCCAAGTTTAGTAAATTGTTGGGTTATCCAATTAACATCGAAAACGAAAGATCACTTAGAAAATCTTTTAACTCTTTGCTTGAGCGCACTGAGGGAAAACCAGAAGCCGACATGCTGCAACAAATGTCCATTCGAACCATGGCAAAAGCTGTTTACACATCACAAAAAACGAGTCATTTTGGCCTGGCTTTTCAATACTACACGCATTTTACCTCTCCCATTCGCAGATATCCCGATTTATTGGCTCACCGAATACTGTTTGAATACCTGAATAAACGTCCCACAGAATACACCGAATCACATGTAGAAGCCATTGCCAAACATTCCAGTACCATGGAACAAAAGGCGTCTGACGCAGAAAGAGCCAGCATCAAATACAAATTGGCGGAATTAATGCACCTTCACGAAGGTGAAACATTTGAAGCCCGTGTTTCAGGTATAACGGAATGGGGTATTTATGCCACCATTTTTGAATATCACGCGGAAGGCATGATTCGCTTAAACGACATCCGTTTTGAACAATTTAGATACATTGATTCGGAAAGAAAAATCATAGGAAAAAGAAGTAAAAAGAGTATTTCTTTGGGGGATGTTATAACGGTTAAAGTGAAAAAAGCCAATCCATTAAACAGAACAATTGACTTAATTTTAATAGATTTTTAATGAACATTCCTTCATTTCATAAAACATACCTTGATTATTTAAATCAACATCCATTTTCTGGAAATCCGAGTACTTTATATGCTCCGATGAATTATATTTTGTCGTTGGGTGGAAAAAGAATTAGACCCATTCTTGCATTAATTGGAAACGAAATAGCCAGTGGAAACATAAACCATGGACTAGAAATAGCACATGCGGTAGAGGTTTTTCACAACTTTAGCTTAATCCATGATGACATTATGGACAATGCCGATGTGCGCCGTGGAAATCCAACTGTGCACGTAAAATGGGATATGGCAACTGCTATTTTGTCTGGCGACAATATGCTTGTGAAAGTATTTCACATTTTATCAAAGTACAATGGCCCTGAAAAAGACCGCATCTTGTCAAATTTCATTCAGGTGTCAACCGAAGTTTGTGAAGGACAACAATCGGATATGGATTTTTCAAGCAATGCCGTTTTGCCTACTGAATTGGCTTATTTAGAGATGATACGCAAAAAGACCGCTGTTTTATTGGGTTGCAGTTTACAATGTGGCTTTTTAAGTGGAAATGGTTCAATAGAAGATTCGCAGCTATTTTATGATTACGCCATAAATTTAGGTCTCTCTTTTCAACTAAAAGACGATTTTATCGATAGTTTTGTTGATGCCGAAATTTCGGGAAAAAAACAAGGTGGTGATATTCTAGAGGGTAAAAAAACTTGGCTGTATTTAAAATCATTGGAAATAAATGATGAAGAAACGAAAAGGTTATTTCAATTGCCAAATAGCGATGAAAAAATAAAAGCCATATTGCTTTTATGGAAATCGCTCAAACTAGACCAATTGATGGAAGAAAAAATTGCCCTTTACGACCAAAAAGCCAACGAGATACTCCATAAAATAAACGAAAAAGGGTATTCTACCCTACTTCTTAGTGAATTAAGTTCAGTATTAACAGAACGTAAAAATTAGTGAATTACAGTTACCGTTCCGGTTTTTATATAGGTTTTATCATCCCAGCCTCTAAATTCTAGTACCCACGCAAATACGGCATCAGATAATTTATCCTTTTGGTTGAGTGCATCCCATTGTTGTTTTTTGGAATCAGATTCCCACACTTTTTGTCCCCAGCGATTGTACACTTTCATATTGTACTCTCTTACAAAAAGTGGGAAAGTACCCCAAATTTCATTTAAACCATCCTGATTTACAGTAAATGCATCTGGCACCCACACTTCTGGAGGTTGAATCAGATAAATCCAATTGCTGGAAGTTTGCGCACTGTAATCTTTTGCACCAGAAAGTACATTTTCACTTCCCTTTACTCTATACCAATAACCTCCCCAATCGTAATCTAATTTATCGTCTCTAAACAACCGATTGTTATTGTTTGTTGTAATGATTGGACTAAACAAATTGTTGTTTTCGTATTTCCTTTCAAGGACCCAATCGCTAACGCCTCCATCCCAACCTATATAATCTTCCCATGTCAAATCAAAATAGTATTCCGGCCTTCCTTTTGCCGTACCTGAAATAATGACGTTGCAGCCATTGTTTGAGGGTTTGCTGATGTGTCCACAATTATCAACAACCAATATTTCATAACAAAACGACAGATTGTCTACATTAAACGATGAGTCACTGATGGTAGTGTCGGTGGTTACAAAATAGGGTTTGCTGTAATTGGGTTTTCCCCCATTTATGTATTTATAGACTTCAAATTCTTTAAAATCGGGTTCTTGACTTTTTTCCCAAATTACATCCACTTTTCTATCTTCAAAAACAGAAGTTGATATTAAATGAACGGACTCAATTGGCGTATTTAATTCTCGAACGGTACAAAATTTGATTGATGGGTATGTTTTAACATTGCAAATATTTACTCCAATCAATTGATAACAATAGTTTTGGGTATTCGGACTTATCACGTTTCCATCTAAATAGGAACCAGCTAAATCGTTGTCGATGGTGTCTACAATTTCAATGCTGCCATTTGGATTGGTTTTCTCAAGTAAAAAATACATAAAGAAAGGTAGATTTATGGTTGACGCAGGCCACTCAATTTGCATTTTGTTACTCTGCCGATTATAACTAACGCAAATCGCATCCGGTGGAGGAATAATGGGCGTTGGTTCCACGACAATTCTAAACACTGCATACGTTGTGTCTGCCGTAGGACAGCCACAATCAAAAATCATCAGTTTTATTTTAAATGTATCTGCCGAGGCCGAATTGCACGTTGTTTTCCAATTGAATTTTAATTGAGCCGAACCTATTCCCTGAGATGGGGTGACGCTAAATTGGTCCATAATGGTTAAACCGGCAGAATCCAGGATTTCATATTCTATATTTACAGTATCTAAAATATCTGGGTCGATGGCGAATTTGGTAAATGCGATGTTATTGGTGGCTATTATTTTGATAAACGTATCCGTCATAACCGGCTTTTTATTTAAGTTCTCAAAATCTATTTTAAAAAGGGCATTGTTGCAGTTGGTGCTTTTCATTGTGGGACTGTAGGCCGTTGGCGTGGTTGGAAATAGTCCATTCCGGCGACATCCACCACAAACAGATTGATAAATGATGCCTTTTTTATCAAATCGGCTGGTTCCACCATCAACATGCTCTTCAGCCACTCTTTGGGAGTTGCCAACCCCTCCAAAATAGGTGGCGAAGGCCAAATTTTCCATGTTTTTAGAAAAAACAGCAACATAAAAATCACTGCCATCAGTAATCTTTTGAATTGCGTCGTTTGAAATTGGCAGATTGCGGGTATTGCCCTTGTTGCGGTGTATTTTTGTTTCACCTGTATTTACATCATAAAGTGCATTGTTTGTCGTTCCACCCCAACCAGAAATAAATATTCGCTCACAGCGATCAATTAAAAATGCTGAAGGGCTTAAATTGGGCATATTGCCATTGGCCCCAAAAGTAGATTGCAATTCAATCGC
This sequence comes from Chitinophaga pinensis, assembly GCA_945860565.1. GTDB lineage: Bacteria > Bacteroidota > Bacteroidia > NS11-12g > UBA955 > VMCP01. The sequence goes on from CAMAQS010000013.1 coordinate 38,979, forward strand.
AGCCAAATCTCGGTCGAATCTCGCTATAAACTGTCCCGTATTTGGCAAATTGTATTTTGCATTGAGAACAGGAATTTGGCCTTCAGTTTGTCCATAAATATAAGGTCGTCCTGAATTGTCTGTTTGAACAAAATAGGACTGCTCATAAGTAGCGGTGCCGTAATAACGTCCAGACAATAAGTTGCCAGAATTTTTATTTAACTTCACCAGAAAACCATCTACATCCCCAATAAAAGCGTTTTTCCAAATGGTGGAATATTTTGTATTTAACGTTTTAGAATTGGTACCACCCGTGCCAAATATGTCACCATTTTTGCCCAATGCGATTCCATAAATGGCATCAAAACTTTGTTCACTGCTTCCAATTGTTTGAGACCATATCAACTGAGACAGGTCATTATTGAGCGAAAAAATGGCACCTTCAGATTCCACATTTGTATTTGGAGATGTTCCAAAGGAATTCGGAAAATCGTTTGAATAAGTAATTCCCCCAATAAAAACTTGATTGTTGTCGGTAATTATTTCCCCTCTAAATTCATCGGCATAGTTATAAATCAGCGGAAACAAATCTACTGGATAGGCCGATCTATCTGCCCCTACGCCATCCAGTCCAGATCCTCCAACAAAAGTAGAAGCGAGGATTTGTGTACCGGTTGAATTGAATTTTGTAACAAAAAAATCGTAAAACCCATTGTGGCTTTTATCATAAGCATTGGCAGAAATAGGAAAATCCGTACTTCTGGTGGTACCCATTATATAGAGGTTGTTTAGCGAATCTACCACCATTGAGTGTGGCTGTTCATTGTTATCGCCCCCGAGATAGGTACAATAAAGCAATATATTTCCAGAGCGATTGAATTTTAAAATGGCGGCATCCCTATCGCCTCCGTAACCCAATTCTTCCTCCTCACCTCCTGCAAAGTCAAATTGTACGGCTCCAGATGTTACAGGAAGTCCAAAGTTAAATACCGTTCCACCGGCATATCCATTGCCCAAATCGTCATACGTTCCTGTACAACCAAAATTATCTGCGGTAGATCCACTAAAAGTGCTAAAAATCAATACTGGATCTATGGTAACATTGGAAAAGGCCCTTTTGTAATTTGATTCTTGTAAGGAAAGTGAAATGGTATCGTTGTTGAAGACATATTGGCCTGAAATGTTTTGCTCTTTGTTGTTGTCTACATATATTAAGGGTAAAGTTTCCGTAATGGTTTGCAGCGGACAATTAATGTCGTAGCTCCTTGCCGATTTATTTTTTAGGTCGGCCCCATGGATTCTCCATTTTATATCACCTGTATATTTTTTATTGCAAATCCAATCGTATTTTATGGTTCCTTGATTTTCGAAAATTTCAAGATCTATACCGGGATAAACATTTTTAAATTTGATTTTTTCATATTTGCGGACGTTATTCACCCATTTAGTTGCATTGTTCCCACAATAAAAATTATAATATTCTATTGAAGTATTGCCCAACAATTCAAATTGACTAAAGTTGGCTTGAATAAACTCAAACCTTATGACGTGGGCTTTTACAATTTGATTTTCATGG
>CAMAQS010000014.1 GCA_945860565.1 Chitinophaga pinensis
GCACCGAAATGTGCGGTATTCGTTGCAAGTTTTATCAAAGGTTCCAGCCAATTTTCAGCAGGTTCGGCATCTGAATTTAACAAAATAAAATAGTCTGCTGTTCTGTGCTCCAAAGCCTTGTTGTATCCTCCGGCAAATCCGTAATTTTCCGAAAATTCTATAAGTTCTATTTCAGGAAAATGAGTTCTGACATACTCAGTAGAATCATCTTTACTGGCATTGTCAACCACCACAATTGAGGTATTCGGGTAAACACTATTCTTTACAACGTTCGGCAAACATTGCGCTAAAATATTTTTCGTATTGTAATTTAATATAACGATTTCGATTTTTGGAGCCGCCATGGGTTATTTGCTTTTAGCATTAGAGTTAAACGGCATAAAAACAAATCGTGTATTCTCGCCAGAAATCCAGAAAATACACATGTTTTTGTTGGGATCTCCAAAAGCCTTTTTGAAATCTTCTACTTTAGATGCATTCAAAACAGTAAGCTCAATCAAGCGTTCCATTGTAGAGGCGTTTATGCTGTATGGGAAACCATATTCTGTGCGATCAAATAACATTTCACCTACTTGGGCATTTTCCTGATGGGCCACAAAAATAGGATATTCGGTAAATTGGTGTTGGCGCATTTCATCACTCACCTCTTTTAGCTCAGTGCTGAGTTGTTTAATCTGCGTTTTTAATTCATCTAAAAGACGTTGAATATCTGAAGAAATCATGGATGGTGAATCATTATTTTGTGCGTACTAAAACCTTCTTTGGTTTTAATTCTTGCAAAATAAATACCTATTTCCATTTTTTCTGTATTTAATTCATATTCTTGTTTCAAAGGATTGCTTGAATGAACCAATTTTCCTTGCATATCGTAAAGTTGAAACTGCTCAATTTGAGAAGACGCTTTTATGCGGACAAAGTCTTTAGCAGGATTGGGATAAGTGTTAATTACTGCTTTTGATTTGCTGTCAACTGAGGAAACATCGCGCACTTTTAATTTTAAATACCACATCCCACGTCCATGGGTAAAGGCAAACAAAGTTCTATCCGATGAACGAATCTTTACTTCAAACACGGCCACATTGGGAATGCTCATCTCTTTTTCCCAATTTTTCCCTCCATCTACAGTGTAATAAAGTCCATAATCGGTGGCAGCAAAAAGTACATTTTCAGGATCATTTGGATCAACTGCTACAAAATTAACAGGTAAACTAGTTGGTAAATTACCCGAGATATTGGTCCAAATAGGCTTTGCACTGTCAAGGTTGCTTACCTTCCAAACTCTACCTTTGGAATTGATGTTGCTAAAAGAGACAAAAATTTGGTATTTATTTTTTGGATTTACCGCAATACAATTTAAAAAATCGTTGGTTACATCGTTGGGAACGGAGTTGTTGTAACTGATTTCTCCACCAATTGCAGTTGCGGCATTCTCTATTTTATACAATTGAGCAGAACCTCCCCCAAAATAAAGAACAGGATTTTCGTCGTAACTACAAGAAACAGATTTTAAACTAGACCGGTTAACGCCATTTACTTTTTCCCAGCTTTCACCGCCATCAACGGTTCTGTAAATGCCTTTGTTGGTACGATAGAATAACATGTATTGATCCATGTAATTCATGGTATAAGCGTTTATAAAACTTACCCCGTCCGTCGTAAAATCATCAGAAGATATACTCTGTGAATATTGATTGGCCCCACCAAAGTCTTCAAATCTTCTTATGCCTTCATTTTGAGTAGAACCATAGGCTACCCTTCCATCTTGCATCCCAACAAAACAATAAGCGCCATCACCACCAAATATTTGAGAAGACACTAGCCTATTGGTGGCATAATGTGTGCCATTGTCTTGTGCTCCGGAAACTGCTTTTAATCCGTTGAAACCCGGCGCCCCCGCATAAAATTGCGTCACTTGGTAGCCAGTATTTAGAGTTTGAACCACATTGCTCGTGCCCCATTTGCAGCGGTACATTCCACCATCTGTGCCAATGAGAAATTCGTTTGAGGTTTGATTGAACCCAGCAAAGCTGTGATGGTCAGAATGGCTACCATTAAGGCTTCTCCAGCTATTCCCACCATCCATAGAGTAAGCAGCATCAACGCCACCTGCAACTACATAATTTGAATCTACATTAGAAGCGCCCAACATAATGCAATATGCTTGATAACTCGCACCAATTTCAACGGGAGTGGTTTTTTTAACCCAAGTTCGTCCACCATCGCTGCTTTTGTAAAATGCCACTGGTTCAGATGTGAAATCATATCCTTCAAAAAGTGCATAAACTACATTTGGGTACTTTTGTGAATTCGCCAATTGAATGCGACGAAATGTTCCACCTGCTGGTCTGTTAGGAAAAGTTAGAGTATTAAATGTTCCAGTATTTCCATTGGAATCAGACGCAAGAACTCCACTTGATTGCATGGAGATAAGTACGCGTTTATTGGGTAGTACTAAAATGTCGTTCACTTGTTTATTGCCCCCACTGTAAGCACTTTCCCAAGTATTTCCACCGTCTTTACTTCTGTGTAATCCATTAGAATGTGTACCCACGAATAAAGTATTACTATCGTCTAAAGAGTGCGCAATATCCCAGATAGCCTCAAAGCCAAGTTTTCCAACGGTGGAAGTGACCTGCTTGAAGGTTTTGCCTCTGTCAAGAGATTTGAATATTCCATTTCCATTTACATCGGCACTGTTGGCCCTGCTTTCGCCGGTTCCATAATAGATAATGTTGTTGTTAAAAGGATTTGATGTAATACAACTTGCCATCAAAGAAACTTCATGGTCGTTCACAGGACTCCAGCTGTTTCCTTTGGTTTCAGACCTCCAAATACCACCTGAAATTGCAGCTGCAAGAATAAGATTGTCATTGGTTGGATCAATCCATACCGAACGTGTGCGGCCACCGATGCTACGGGGACCTAATTCTATGATGGTGTCAAATATTTCAGAATGATTTCTACTGGCATTGTTGCGCAAATCTGCTTGATGCCATTGCTGACGCAGCCATGCAGGAATTTTACCATTGGCGTCTTTTTTTTCTTCAAACCATTGATCGTAGTAACCAGGATTTTCACCAAAGTGTAGTGCTTTCTTTTTGGGGGATATTAATCGGCCAGCAAATGCCAATCCAATTCCTATGATAGTAAGTGATAATAAGGAAAAAAGAACATTGCTCTTAAATCTGCGCATACGACAAAGATACAAAAAACCGCCCTTTTACTTAGAATTTGGTATGTTAAATGTGCAATTTTTACGTCTTTATTGTGAGTAGTTAAACATTATTTTAACTTAAACGTATTTATGACGTCATCGTTAATGGAAATAAAGTCGTTGTATGTTGTGGTTAAGAAGGTAGCCGTAATTAAATAAGCGCTTTTATCCCTCAAAATTATATATTGATTCGTTTTGAGCTTAAATAAACCTTGTTTGAATATGTAGGTGATTTTAGCACATTCTCTTCCATTGATTTGAATGGTTTTGCGTTCTACAAATTCAAATTCGTTCATAACCTTTCCAATCATTGCCAATGCAGTATCGGTTAGTCCCTTTAAGGTTGTGCCATTTTCAATGGGCATTACAATAATGTTAAAGTTTTCTAGAAATGAATCATTTTCTTGTTGTGGAGAAAGGGATATGACAGTGGTTCCCATTGAATCTGAATTGTTTAACTGCCAGTCTCCAGGGAAGTCAATAGAAAAATCCGCAGCGGAATAATTGTTTTTTCCTGAATGATTTGATTGTTTTTCAGCATTTTGTGCTGATACCTGTCCCAAAATAACTGTTGCGCAAAGTGCAATAAATTTTAACATATAACAAAGTTATGCAATTGGTTGAATAAACCTTGTTTGAAAACCCAAATTCTGCAATTGAAATGACTTCAATGTTGGAATGAACATTATTCCACCACCAATTTCATTTTCCGTGAGGCTTGGGTTTCGAGGTTTACGGCTTCTACCATGTACAAACCCGAAGGTAGAGCGGAAATATCAAATGGCTCTGTGTCGTTGCGGGATTGTTTGCACACTAAATGTCTGTGAACGTCTTAAACAGTTTTATTTTTTAATTAATCAAACGTTAAGAATAAAACATATTGGTTTAAATGTGCATATTTGAAAAACATGGGATTTGGAAAATTAAAAGGAGTAAAAATCATAGGCGTCGTTTGCGTTTTATTGATGCTATTATATGGGCTTGTTTGGGTCTCTCCATATAAGTATTTAATTAAAGGGGTTCGCCTTACCTATATGGTGGGAGAATCATCGGCAAGTTATTTGGATTGGAAGGGTTTTTCCACCCGAGTTATTTCAAACAATCCAGAAAAAAAAGTAGTCCAACCTATTTCAACGAACATCAAATCGGTTGTATTGAGCAAAGACTTAAATGCAATGTTAACAAAAACAGAATCGGGTTCCTATTTGGTTTACGGGAACGATACATTGGTTTGTGAGAAGTATTTTGGTCCAATTACAGATACTACTAAACAAAATTCCTTTTCTATGGCTAAATCCATCACCACATTGTTGGTGCAAATAGCAATTCAAGAGGGTTACATTAATGGATGGGATGACAAAGTAAAAAAATACTTACCCTGGGTTTCAGGAGCTTATTCTGATTCATTGACGTTAAGACATTTAACTACCATGACGGCAGGTTTAAATTGGGATGAGGGCAATGCCTCTCCTTTTAGCATTGCTGCGAAAGCGTATTATACTGACAATATTGAAGGAGTAATGCGAACCATAGATGTAGTTGAAAATCCAGGTGCTAAATTTCAATATCAAAGTGGCAGTACTCAATTATTGAGTTTTGTACTCCAAATGGCATTGCAAAAAGGAAAGAATTTGCCGAAATTTAATCAGGTATCAGATTATGCTTCCGAGAAATTATGGAAAGCACTAGGAATGGAGTCTGGTGCATTGTGGTCTTTGGATAGAGAAGGTGGCAAGGAATTGGGTTTTTGTTGCCTGAATGCAATAAGTCGCGACTTCGGTAAACTCGGGTTGTTGGCACTTCATAGTGGGAAAATGTCTGGAGTGTCTATTATAGATAGTGCCTTTTTTGTTTTGGCTATCAAACCATATAAAAGTGAAAATTATGGACATTCATTCTGGTTGAGTGGGACTGAAAATGCCGTACCATTTTATTATTATCAAGGATTGCAAGGACAATACATTTGTGTAATTCCAAGTAAAAATATGGTGGTAGTGCGCACTGGAAATGGGATAGACCGGGTAAACGATCAACTGATTTTTGAATGTGTTAAAACTTATGTGAACGAGGCAATAAAGACGTTTGGAAAGTAAATATCCTTGATTAGGTAGAATAAAAAAACCACACCCAATTGAATTTGTTATTTCCAATTAGGTGTGGTTTTTAGAGCTAAATTATTCTATATATTGTTTGTTGCTTATTGTGCAACTGACTTACGGATAATGTTTAATGCTCCCCCTTCTTTAAACCATTCTATTTGTTGGTCATTGTAACTATGGTTTACAACTATATTGTCGGTTGTTCCATCTGAGTGATTCAAAACCAATGTAAGTGGTTCGTTAGGAGTAAAATTCGTTAATCCAAGTATGTCAATGCTGTCATTTTCTTGAATCTTATCGTAGTCCGATTTGTTGTCGAAAGTCAAAGCAAGCATGCCTTGTTTCTTCAAGTTTGTTTCGTGAATACGTGCAAAAGACTTTACCAAAACCGCACGAACACCCAAATGTCTAGGCTCCATAGCGGCATGTTCACGGCTTGAACCTTCACCATAATTTTCGTCACCCACCACAATGCTGCCAATTCCTGCTGCTTTGTAAGCCCTTTGAACAGCGGGAACGGTGCCGTATTCTGAAGTGAGCTGATTTTTAACGTCGTTGGTTTTTTCTGTATAATAGTTTACCGCGCCAATTAAAAGATTGTTTGAAATATTGTCGAGATGGCCACGGAATTTCAACCATGGTCCAGCCATCGAAATATGGTCTGTTGTGCATTTTCCTTTTGCTTTTATCAACAATTTCAACCCTTTTAAGTCAGTTCCTTCCCATTTTGCGAAAGGATCTAACAATTGTAAACGGTTGCTTTCTGGGTTAACTGCCACTTGAATCCCTGAGCCGTCGATTGCAGGTGCTTGATATCCTGCGTCTTTTACTTCGAATCCTAACAAGGGCAATTCAAATCCTGTTGGAGGGTCTAGTTTAACCATTTCACCATTTTCGTTTTTAAGTGAATCTGTTAAAGGGTTAAAAGTAAGGTCACCTGCAATGGCCAATGCAGTTACCAATTCTGGAGAAGCAACAAACGCGAATGTGTTGGGGTTACCATCGGCACGTTTGGCGAAGTTTCTATTAAATGAGTGTACAATGGTGTTTTTTTCTTGTTTTTCAGCACCCATTCTATCCCACATACCAATACAAGGTCCACAGGCATTGGCAAAAACCTTGGCACCAATTTTATCGAATGTGTCTAGGAATCCATCGCGCTCTATGGTATATCTTACCTTTTCACTACCAGGGGTAATGGTAAATTCTGCTTTTGTTTTGAGGTTTTTTTCGGCAACTTGTTTCGCCAAACTCACTGCTCTTGAAATGTCTTCATAAGAAGAATTTGTGCAGCTACCAATTAATCCAACTTCAATTTTTGTTGGCCATCCATTGGCAGCAGCGGCTTCTTTCATTTTAGATATTGGCGTAGCCAAATCTGGAGTAAAAGGTCCATTCAAATGTGGTTCAAGGGTATCTAAATTTATTTCGATAACTTCGTCAAAATACGCGCTTGGATTTGCATATACTTCTGCATCGGCCGTAAGATGTTCTTTCACTGTATTTGCTAAATCCGCAACATCTGCACGGTCAGTGGCTCTTAAATAGCGTTCCATGCTCTCATCGTAGCCGAAAGTAGAAGTGGTTGCTCCAATTTCAGCACCCATATTACAAATTGTACCTTTACCCGTGCAGCTCATACTTGTAGCACCTTCGCCAAAGTATTCGACAATTGCACCAGTTCCGCCTTTTACGGTAAGAATGCCAGCAACTTTTAAGATAACATCTTTAGGTGCTGCCCATCCATTTAATTTTCCGGTTAATTTAACACCGATAAGTTTTGGCCATTTTAGCTCCCAAGGAAGACCTGCCATAACGTCACAAGCATCCGCACCACCTACACCAATGGCAACCATGCCCAAACCACCTGCATTTACGGTATGTGAATCGGTACCTATCATCATTCCACCTGGGAAAGCATAGTTTTCCAAAACCACTTGGTGAATAATACCAGCGCCTGGCTTCCAGAAACCAATTCCATATTTATTAGATACAGAAGCCAAGAAATCAAAAACTTCTTTGCTTTCTGTGTTTGCTACTTCTAAATCATTGTTTGCACCATTTTTTGCTGTAATAAGGTGATCACAATGAACAGTGCTAGGCACTGCAACTTTGGGTCTACCTGCTTGCATAAATTGAAGCAATGCCATCTGTGCGGTTGCGTCTTGCATGGCCACTCTGTCCGGAGCAAAATCTACATAATCCGCGCCTCTTTTAAAGTTTGCGGTTGCAGGATATTCCCACAAGTGGTTGTAAAGAATTTTTTCAGAAAGGGTGAGTGGTCTACCGAGCATTTCGCGGGCCGCCTTTACATTCGCGGGCATCCTTTGGTAAACAGATTTTATTACTTCAATATCAAAAGCCATAGCGCGAATATCGTTATTTTTAGTCGATTTTCAACCAAAAAACCCTCAATTCGAGCCTGTTTTAGACGAATTTTAACGAAGGAAACCCAATTTTTAGTGCATCTTTGTGCCGTGACACCTCCTCGCGTGATTTTAGGTATTGATCCAGGCACAAATCTTATGGGTTATGGGCTAATTCGTGTGGATGGACCAAAAATTGAATTGGTTTCTTTGGGAGTTGTTAGATTGGGTAAAATAAAAGACCACGGCGAAAAACTCTTTCACATTTATGAACGCGTTTCTCAAATTATCGATGGTTTTGGTGTTACAGAGCTGTCTATTGAAGCCCCATTTTTTGGAAAAAATGTACAGAGTATGCTAAAATTAGGACGGGCACAAGGCGTTGCCATTGCTGCCGGCATTTCTCGGAAAATTCCAGTATTTGAATATGTGCCCCGTAAAATCAAATTGTCTATTTGTGGAAATGGTGCCGCGTCCAAAGAGCAAGTTTTGGCAATGTTAACCGCCCAATTTAGTTTCGAAGTGCAACCTGAAACATTGGATGCCACCGATGGACTTGCAGCTGCCTTGTGCCATGTGTATCAATTTAAACCCCGTATTTTTGGTGAGAATAATTCAACATCCTCCCCCAAAAGCAAAGGAAATAGTTGGAGTCAATTTGTGAAAGACAATCCGGACCGACTCAAATAAAACCAATTTTAACTTTTAGTCATTTATAACGTCTAATCTATATGTCAACCCTTAAAATCCAAATTAAATCCATCTTATTTTTTGCGATTATCGCTTTTTTTAGCACTTCGTCCCTTACTGCACAATTCTATTATCCCCCAAAAACAGGAGGAAACTGGGATACTTTGTCCGAAACGCGATTTGGATATTGTAAGCCGCAAATTGATAGTTTATATGCCTTTTTAGACCAAACGAATACCAAATCTTTCATGTTGTTAATTGATGGCAAGATTGTTTTAGAAAAATATTTTGACAAATTCACAAAAGACAGTTCATGGTATTGGGCTTCAGCAGGCAAAACCATGACGGCCGCATTGATGGGCATTGCCAAGCAAGAGAACAAAGTTGATTTTAGTGACAAAACTTCTAAATATTTAGGCACAGGATGGACAAGTTTAAGTGCACAGCAGGAGGATTCCATCACTGTATTGCATCAATTAACAATGACCACAGGTCTAAATGACCGCGGTGCAAATGCCGATTGTACAGATCCTTCATGTTTAGATTACAAAGCGGCGGCTGGAACAAGATGGGCTTATCACAATGCACCTTATACTTTACTCGATGGGGTTTTAAGTAATGCAACAGGGGTAAGCATAAACAATTATTTCTTATCCAAAATTGGTTTGAAAACTGGAATGGGTGGATTGTATGTTAAATTGGATTATAACAATGTATTTTTTTCTACCACAAGAAATATGTCGCGTTTTGGTCTTTTGTTATTATCTAAGGGGATGTGGGACGGTGCTTCAGTAATAGATTCAAATTATGTGAAAACAATGTCCACGTCTAGTCAAACATTGAATCCTTCTTATGGATACTTAACATGGTTGAATGGTAAATCCAGTTTCATGGTTCCTGGCGTTCAGTTTTCCTTTCAAGGAAGTTTGAATCCATCTGCTCCAAATGATGTATTTATGGCTTTAGGCAAAAATGCCCAATTGATAAATGTAGCGCCATCCAAAAAAATGGTATGGGTACGCATGGGTGACTCTCCAGAAGAAAAAAATGAATTGGTTTCTCCATTGTACAATGAAGAAATTTGGAAACGGATAAACGCCTTAAAATGTGCGCAAAATAGCCTCACTGAGGTTCAAAAAACACAAATTTCTTCTTTCCCAAATCCAGTAATAAAAGGTGCTAAGCTGTCGATACTAGGAATTCCAATGGAAGGAAAAATGATTTCAATGAGTTCCGTTGATGGCAGAAAAGTATTGTCTTTGCAAATCCAAAATAATTCAATAGAAATTCCTGAGCATTTGGCTTCAGGTATGTATCTTTTGGGAAATGCTCAAACAGGATTTGTAAAAGTTGTTGTAGAATAAAAGTTACATTCTATCAACGGTTGATATTCCCAATAATTCCAAGGCCGATTTTAATACGGTTGAAGTATGTTGGGCAAGCTGTAAACGCATGTTTTTCAATTCTGCGTTTTCTTCTTTAAGAATTACAACATCATTATAAAGTCGATTGTATGCTTTCGCCAAATCCAAACAATATTGACAAATTGCTGCAGGGTTGTACTCATCGGCGGCAGCATTTAAAATAGAAGGATAAGCATAAAGTTGTTTAATAACTCCAATTTCTGAAACATGTAACGGTAGGTGTGAAATTGGTGAATCTACTGGTTTGGCTTGTTTTAAAATGCTCTGAATCCGGGCGTAGGTATAAATGATAAATGGACCAGTGTCTCCTTGAAAATCAATACTGTCTTCAGGGTTAAACAACATTCTTTTTTTAGGGTCAACTTTTAGGATGAAAAATTTCAATGCTGCCAATGATAGGTTATGGTAAAGTGTATCCAATTCATCGTGAGAAAGCCCCTCAGTTTTGCCCAGTTCAATGGTTTTTAGTTTTGCCGTTTCGTACATTTCATTTAGCAAGTCGTCTGCATCAACAACTGTTCCTTCTCGGCTTTTCATTTTTCCCGATGGCAAATCTACCATGCCGTAACTGGCATGATACATCCCTAGAGCATAAGGTCGATCTAATTTCTGCATGATTAAGAACAACACATTGAAGTGGTAATCTTGTTCGTTCCCAACTACATAAATACTTTTGTTAATTTTGAAATCACTGTATTTTAATTCGGCAGTACCCATATCTTGGGTCATGTATACTGAAGTTCCATCTGACCTTAAAAGGAGTTTGTGGTCTAGTCCATTTGGTGTTAAATCTACCCAAATAGAACCGTCTTCTTTTTGGTAAAAGACCCCCTTTTCGAGACCTTCTTGCACAAGTTTTTTTCCTAAAGTATAGGTTTTGCTTTCGTAATAATATTTATCGAAACAAACTCCCAATCGCTTGTATGTATTTTCAAAACCTGCGTATACCCAATTGTTCATTTTGTTCCACAATTCAAGTACATCGGCATCTCCATTTTCCCATTTTCGAAGCATTTCTTGGCAAGACTGCATTAATTCGGATTGGTTTCTTACCAAATCTTTGATGTCGTCTTTTATTTTGCCTGATTGTTTTTCGTCTTGTGTTATTTGTAATTTTTGAAACAAATCATTGTATTTGATTTGATTTTTTTCATTTATCGCAAAAAATTTCCCTTCAAACGCATCAGAAATTTCTTGTTCTGTTTGTTCTTTCAGTTTATTTTCAAAAACTACATAATATTTCCCAACCAAGTGATCACCTTTAAGGTTGGCAATTTCTGGTGTTTCATTATCCCCAAATCTTTGCCAAGCCAACATACTTTTGCAGATATGAATACCGCGGTCGTTAATAAGGTTTGCTTTTATTACGTTGTTTCCGGCAGCATCTAAAATTTGAGCAATGCTATAACCCAGTAAATTGTTGCGAATGTGTCCAAGATGTAATGGTTTATTGGTGTTGGGGGAGGAATACTCTACCATAACCGTACTTTCTTTTTGTGGTAAAACAGTTTTTGGCAATAACCAATTATTCTGATGATATTCTGACCAAACACTGGGATTTAGTGACAGGTTTAAAAATCCCTTAACAACATTAAAAGATGCGATTTTTGCGTTTATAGATATCAATTCCTCTCCAATTTCTGAAGCGGTAATTTCGGGGGATTTTTTTGAAAAACGAACAAAAGGAAATACCACAAAAGTGTAATCACCCACAAAATCGGCGTTTGTTTTTTCTATTTTAACTTCGGGTAAATTCGAGTTGCCATAGATATTTTCGATGGCACTTTGAATGGATATTACAATTTCTCCTTCTATGTTCATTACATTGCAAAGGTACTTTTAGAAAAGCACATTAGAAAGTTATGTATGATGGTATCCCGTGCCTTTTTGAATTTGAAAAGCCCTATACAGTTGCTCAATTAAAACCAGTCTGGCAATTTGGTGGGGCATTACAAATTCACTTAGTTTAAGGGTAACATGAGATTGCAAAACCTCTTGGGTAAAACCGTAAGCTCCGCCTATAGCAAAGATGAGATTTCCACGGGAATTGGCCAATTCATTTGCAACGAAAGTTGAAAATTGGACAGAATTGTAAATAGAACCCCGTTCATCACATAAAATGAGCTTGTCGGTGGCTTTGCATTGCTTCAATACTGCGGCTGTTTCTAATTCTTGCTGTTTTTTAGGGTCAGTTACTTTGGAAGATGGCAGAGGAATAGCTTTTAAAGCAAAATTGCCTTGAGTCTTTTTTATGTAATCTTGACAAAGAACTTCAATGGAAGCATTTTTGTGATTTTCTATGTAAACCACTAGAATGCCCATTAATTGGTATTTAAAATTTGAAGAATTTTGTCTAACTGTGGGGTTAAAATGATTTCGGTACGGCGATTTTTAGCACGACCCTCTGGGGTGTCGTTTGATGCAACTGGGTTGGTTTCTCCTCTTCCGTTGGCAGAAATTCGTTTGCCATTTAGTCCACCTTCATTGATCATAATTTTGGTTATGCTAGTCGCTCTTAATACACTTAAGTCCCAATTGTCCTTGATTTTATCAGAATTCATTGGTACATTGTCGGTATGTCCTTCTACGCTTATTTGAACATCTGGTTGTTTTTTTAGCGCTTTAGACAATTCAACAATGGCTTCAATTCCGCTTGGATCAACAGATGTGCTTCCGCTTTTAAACAATAACTTTTCAGGCAATATAACATATACCTTGCCGTTTTTATATTCAACTTTAACGTCCAATTTTTCAAAACCAGCCAAAGCTTTTATAATGGCTTCTTTAAGTAGAAGAACAGCGCTGTCTTTTCGACGCAATTCTGATTCTAATTCTTTAACTCTGTTGCTAACCAATTCAAGTTCTTTGCGGAGTTTTTCTAATCTCAAACGCTCTTTTTCAGCCATTGCTAAGGCATCATTTAGCTCTAATTCCTTGTCTTGAAGAGTCTTGTTTTTCTTCTCGATTTCTAGTGCCAGTGCTTTTTGTCTTTCACCTAAATCGGCACCTAAACTTCTAATATACGTTTGATTTTCGGCAAGTTCGTTTCCGCAAATTTGTAAACTATCCTGCAATGAAGAAACCAGCAATCGTTGGTTTTCCATTTTAGTATCAATGATTCTTAAAGCCCTTCTAAGTGAGTCCATATCTGCTTGAGAATTGGCTTTGTATAATCCGTAGTCTAAATTCAACGAATCTTTTGAATCAAGTGCTGCTTTGTATTGTTTTTTGCTTACACATGAAAACATTAAAAGTCCTACAAGAGGAAGAGCCCATTTAATTTGCATATCTCGCAAATTTAGTACACACCCCGTTGGTGGCTGGGATGGATTTTACACATGTATTTATTTTTGGACAGTGATTGTTGTTTAAAATTGAATAAACAATGATTTTATAAAGAAAAGTCGATTTTATAATAGAACAGGGGTAAAAATCCAAGTTGGTAAGCTATACGACGATTTGGAGGTTCATTGATATATGTATAATTGAGTATGTTTTTGTTATTGGTAACATTTATCAAATCCAAAGCGATTTCGTGGGATACTTTTTTGCCATTTATACGGTATGACACGCGCACGTCAAAACGCATATAAGGTCTTTCAAATTTTTCCGTATTTTTTTGGGCATCCAATTCTATATACTCTCGATTTTTTAATGAGGCCAATGAATCAATGGGTGAAAAGTGTCTAGCCCCCGCCAATGTGATTTTACCGCCAATGTTTAGGACTGCTTTGTTTTTAAAGGTAAATTCCTTTGCGATTAAGGCATTGGCTGCATAATTTGTATTGAAATCAGAATTTCTCAATATCCCATCACTGCCTTTATATTTGGCATCAAACAAACTGGTTGAAATCAAAAAGTAGAATCCCTTACTAAAAAATCTTTCTAAAGTAAGTTCTATTCCATAATTCATAGCAGTACCTGTGTTTTGTAAGTCTTCAGGAAAAAAACGAGAAAATCCAGAACCCGTATTGGCCAAGCTAAAAGAAGATGATATCTTTTCTACAGGTATATCCCATAGATTTTGATAATAGGTTTCTACTTTTAAACGATTGGATTTTCTGAATTGATAATCCCATCCCAGAATATAATGTGCACTTTTGGTAAGACCCATGTCTAAATTATGAGGTTGGAATTGCTCTGGTTTATTGTAAAAGTATATGTAAGGAGACTGTGTTTGACTGTGTATACCAAAGCCAAAGTTGAGGCTATTTTTAGCATTTAATTGGTACTTTGCTGAGATTCTCGGTAGAATCCAAGCTGCGTTAGTGTGGCTTTCATTTTTAGTGCCAGGTTTATTGTCCATGGGATTGTAGGCTAAATGAAATACGTGTGATTGTAGACCAGCAACCATAGTTAATTTGGGGTTGATTTTATACTTGAGTTGTATATATGGAATCAACATATTTGACGTTCCAAGAGCATTCCATCTGCGCGACCAAGTCCAATAGTTGGCCAAATCAGGATTCAAATTCAAGGCTTCATCAAAGTAGGAATACATGCCCATTGTATACTGTACTCCATACTTAAGTGTGGCTCGTGCATTTATAGAAGTATTTACAAATGCATGAAAAGCAATGTTTTGATTTGAAAAGCGATAGTTTAAATTGTTTTTGGTGGAATCAATATTAAAACGGTTGTATACTTCTCCGTCTCGTTCAAAAGTATCTATGATGGTACGAAACACCAAGTGGTGAATGGCATTTACTTGTTGAATATTGTAACTTCCAGTTATTTTGAAATATCCCTTTTTAGTTATGGGCATTTGGTAGGTAGCTCCAACCACACCCAATGAAGAGTTAAACAATTGATCCCTGTCATTGTCGCCATATAGGTTTCTGGTGGATTCTAGTTTGTCACTAATCAATATGTCTATTTTACTGGTTCCTCCAATACCAAAGAAGCTAAGTTTTGCATTGTTTTTTAAAGGGAAATTTAATTTAAAGGAGGCGTCTTGATATCTAGGTATGGCATCGGTGCCAATCGGAATATTGAGTCTATTAAACAAATCAAGAGTAGAATAGCGGTAGGTGAATAAATAAGACGCCCCACTTTTTTTACTTAATGGTCCTTCCATGAGTAAATCCCATCCTAAAATACCCAGTTGAGAGCTCACTTCATGTTTTTTGGTATTGCCATTTCTTAATTTTAAATCAAATGCTCCTGCCACTCCATTTCCATATTCTGCTGGAAAGGCTCCAGTAAAAAAATCACTATTGGCCAATATTTTGTTGTTTATAATAGAAACGGATCCACCAGTAGTCCCCGGAATTGCAAAATGATTTGGGTTGGGAATGTCGATTCCTTCCATTCTCCACAATATCCCTCCGGGCGAATTTCCACGAACAACAATGTCGTTTCTGGAATCATCCGCTCCTTGTACACCGGCAAAATTTGACGCCATACGTGCTGGGTCTCCACGGCTTCCAGCAAAACGATCGGTCTCATCAACAGTAAATAGTCTCGCAGAAGTTAACGCCGCATCATTATTGGTTTGACCTTGGGCAGTCTTTTGGTTTATTTGAACAGTGCCCATGCGTTCAAACTGTAATTCTAACTCTATATTTAAAATGAGCTGTTTGCCAGAAGTAACAATTAATCCTTGTGCCTGATAAAAGTTGTATTTGGGATGGTTTATGCTCAATATTATGCGGCCTACAGGTACATTCTCAAATGTAAAATCACCCGAAGCACTAGAAATTACACTTTTAGTAATTGTTGATTCCTCATGTATAAGGCTGACTTCTGCTTTTTCTATGGGGGATGATGTTTCTTTGTCCCGAATAAAACCACTAACAGTTTGTAATTGACCAAATAAAGTCAATTGACAACCTATAAAAAACAACAGCGAAATAGATTTTAAATTCATCACTTGCATAGACAAAAATAGATTATTTTAGCAAATGTCAGATTCTAGTGAAAAATTTAATAGATTGGTAATTTAGCTAGATTTTTTTTGTGCAACCGTTAGAATTGCAAATCGTTGAATTTTATTTTTGAATTTTTTGAAAAATAAAACTCAACGATTTTTTGTAAAATCTGCAATTTTTTTTATAAAAACTTATTTAACTATGGTAATGGTTCCCGAAAATGTTAACTCTTTCGCTTCTTTAGTGCTTTTTCCTGTTATTGTATACGCATATGCACCAGGTTGATCTGTTGGCTCAGGATTCCAAACTTCGGTTCCTTTACCTTCCCAGATTTTTTGTCCCCAACGATTGTAAATGCGTGTAACAGTGTTTTCTATTCCATGAACATAGAATTTAAAGTTGTCATTTAGTCCATCTCCATTAGGTGTAAGTGCGCTTGGAATATAAATGATAGGAGAGTAGTCCAAACAAAGTTCGTTGCTCTCACTCACATTGTTGTCGTTGCTAAAAGCTACAATTTTATAACATTTGCGGATTTCAGATTCCTTTATAAATTCTTCATCACGGTGAAAAGTGTCATTTAGCGAATTCATATTTTGCCATTCTTTTTCGTTACTATACTTGGTTAGAATGTTGTAATTTTTTATCCCTTCCTTCCATTCAATATATGGCGTAAATGAAACTAAAGTAGACTGATTATGTTGGGATTGGGTTTTGTCAATTTCTTGTACTTGGCAAAACAGGGTTCTCGCAACATTGCTTTCTAAAGTGCTTTTGCCGCAACTGTCTACCGCAATAACCGTAAACGAAAGTGGTTTGGTTATTTCAGAAGATGCAGAATATTCCCATTGGATATACTTCGTTGAGGCTAGAAATTTACCGTCCAACAAAATAGTATAAGAACTAGCGTGTGGAACAATTTCCCAAATTATCTGAGCACTAGAATTGTTCACTAAAGTGGCGTTGATTAAATAAGGGGTTTTTCCAAGTTCAATGCCTTGGGTAACCTGAATTAACTGACTGTCTCTGGTAACACAACCCGATGGGCCATAAATGGTTTGCAAAATCCAGTAATTACCCCCTTTTGAAAAGGTGTACTCGTTGGGTTGATTTACAAATGGTGTTTTTTCAGAAGTTACATTCCAAACCAAACTATCAATGGGATCTATAAAAGTTCGTTTGAATTTTACTGGTAAAGGAGAACAACCTTGCGTGGTGGAACACGTAATTCCAGGACGTGGAGCTGGGAGAATTTCAATCTGAGAACTAAATGAATTGCTGCACCCTTTGTGTAAAACAGTATATAATACGTTATATTTACCCGGTTGTATATAGGTGTGTTTTGGTTTGAACGTTTTTAAGTCTTCCAACAAGAGTGAATATACAGTGTCAAATCCATCACCGAAGTTTACGGCGATTGAAATAGGGATGTTGGGATAATTGTCAAATTTACTTTGATCTGTGAGGGTAAAAGGCGAAAATATACATCCATATTTTGGGTGAGCAAATTTAATAGTAGGCGGTGCGAAATATGGAATTTCTGCCGAGTGTTTAATATCTACATCTTCGTAGGTTTTTCCAATGATTGAAATTTTATAAGTTCCAGTAGATGTTACAGATGGTCTAAACTTTGTTTTAGTGGATTTTTGATTTTCATATTGCCAAGTATGAGATTTGAATGCTTTGGCATTCCAAGTAAAACTTAAACTATCATCTATACACCACAACGTATCAACATTTATTTGCAATTCATTGGCATTGAATTTCGCAATGATATTTGCAGCAGATTGCAACGAGCGAACAGACAAATCGTCTATATTGAAGGATTTTTTCTCATCATAATAGTCTACACCCACCTCAATGCCTAAATAGATATTGCCAAGATTATCGCTGGTCATATCTAAAGTGCGACTATATGGAATTTTTGGAAAACTGATGCATTCTTGATAAATCCCTTTGTTGTTAAATACCAAAATCAAGGCATTATATGAATATACGTCTATTTCAGAATTAGAAAATCTATATACTTTGCCATCTGGTAAGATAAATGGCGGTGCTGCAGTGTTGATTGAAGGCGCGAACTCTATATAAAAATTCCCAGTTGAATCCATGGTAAACTGGGGCTTTACGGCTTCTGTCTGCTTAAATACATAATGCCATTTATAATTCAAATTTGAATCTAATACCAAAATGAAATTTTCTATTTTAGAATTATTGTAATTTTTTCTTAGAATATGGTTGTCGAAATTCAGACTTTGTGAAGTTAAATAACCAGAAACAACGACTGTATTGTTGCCAAAAGTTTTAACTCTTCTTAGGTAATTTTCTTTTAAATCGGTGCCAGTTAGTTTTTTGGAAATGAGTTCCACCCCGTTTTCAGAAAATTTCGTTAGTGTAGGGAATTGGAAATTTTCGATTGGTTTTCTTTCTGTGAAATTCAATGCGACATAAACTGAATTGTTTAGGCGGTCGCAGATATAATCATTCACATTTTGATGCCTAACAAATTCTGCACATTCAGAATATATGTGATGCCATTGATATTGACCAGTGTTTTTGTCTATACCAAATACATATTGTTGACTTTCATAAAGGTTTATTGTGTTGCCATTAAGCTGTATTGATGCACGGTTTTTACTATAACTACTGCTGTACAGCGTAAATCCTGTAAAAACAAGAGAAGTTTTAGTAACTGAAAAACTAAAGTATGGATTTATTGCTTGACGGGTGTTTGCCACAAAGATTAAAGATTGAGGATTTCCAAATCGGTCAAATCTAAAAACACCCCAATCGTCGTATTTCGTTTTAATAGAAGATTGACCAAACTCGTAAGTTGGAAATTTCCTTAACTCCGCCAAAACATATAACTCACCATCATAAATGTCAAATTGATATGTTTTTGCGTTTATTAATGGAGTGCTCCAAATAAGTCTGCCTTTTCGATCTATTTTAGCAAACATGCAAAAATACTGGAGTCCAGAAGTAGTATCTTTTGCTAATGAGCTATAACTGTTATTATTCGAACAAATTAAGGATGTTGTATCGTGAAAGTTTAATTGTAGGTAGCTATTTCCTTCAGCATCGGTTCTAAGTAGTTTTATGGCAGAATTCGGATGCATGTTCAAATCCCCAGTGTCCGAATTTTTGGTCGCAGTTAATATCCAATCCCAATTCTGAGCTTTACTAGAATTAAAGCTCAGAATCAGAATGAATAATATGAATGCTCTAAATTTCATGCGAATTTTTATTAAAGTACTTTGTTGTATTTTAAAGTTTGTATCTCATGGTTTGAGGAAACGATTTTTATAATATAAATGCCCGATGCTTGGCTTTTTAAATCAATTTGTGAAGGCAATTGTGAATTTTCATATATAATTGTTCCCATTGAATTATAGATAGTTATGGTTGAAGGTTTCTGTTCAGTTTTCCAATCTAGTTGAATGGTTCCATCCCCTGGATTAGGGTAAATGTTAACTATGTTTTGCGTTTTGTTAATTTCTTTTCTGTTTATATAAAAACCTTCACAAGATACTTTACAATAATCAGTTTCACCAGTTATTTTTGGTGCTATTAAAATAAATGTGTGAAAAGGAAGTATCAAATGTTTTGGAGTTGGTCCTCCGCCATTGGTGCACGGGATAAAATTATCCCAATAAGTAAATCTTGGTCCAACATTAATTGCTTCAACATTTCTATAGGCAGTTGGTAAACAAGGTGAAGTAGCGTCAAATGAATTTAAAGCTCTCTGTGTAGGTCCTCCTTGGTCTTGCACTGGTCCGTTTAGAAATTTCAATGCAGAACTATAGGCTGCAGTAAAGTTATTGCATTCTACTTTGGTATTTGAATTGTCGCCTTCACAGATAACTCCGAGTGCATTTGTTAGGTTTGATTTATTATTATTAAAATTATTCGAAAGTACTTTGGTATTGTATGCCGTTGAAGAATTTAGAATATTTACGTTTGTAGAGTTTTCTCCCTCTGAATTGAATTGATTTTGTAGAATTAAGGTCATTTCATTCTGGTCTCCTGTGAAAAATTCATGATGGGTTGAAATGACATTCAGGAACGGTGCATTATTTAATGGATTTGCATTGTCGGCCAAGTAGTCAAATTGATTTAAGAAAAGCCGAGCTACACCTTTGCCACACTTCACTGAATATAGGCAGTTTATGAATTTAGCCTCTTGAACGCCAATGTCTGGATTTTGACCGTTTGTTTGTGTTGTTTCAGATGATTTTATTCCATAACTCCATCCTTTAAATAGACATACAGTGTTGCCTGTCCAACTAGGGCACCCTGCTTTAGGATTTGGAGTTTGGTTACCATCTTTATGGCAAGCAATCATGGCATTGGTGGCCAATATTGCAGTGCCTCGTTCGTTTTCAACAGTTCCATCGAAAATATTCGGATCGTCATTGCGGAATTCGCATCCCCCAAAATTAATAACACCCATATTTTCAAGAATAACTTGTTTGTATTTGTGAAAATCGCGTTTGTATCCAGCGTAGTAATTGTCGTTTGTGAAATACTTGCTCACTTGGTCTTTAACAATAAAGTTGGTTCTTTCGAATCTCGAAATATTTACTTTATGATCGTGTGGACTAATATAGTCTTTCATGTAGATTGCGGTTCTACAGTCAATAAAGTCTGCATCTTTGCATTCAATCACCCCTCCATTTTCGCTTTTTATTGCAGTATAAGCACGCTGAATGGTTATTCGTCCGCCAGAACCATCAATTTCGACTCTACCGTGTTGCATTGAAAAGGCACTTTCGGTTGGTACGCCAAACACTTTAATGCCAGGCCATCTGCATGAGTAGTATAGACGATCTTCTGGGTAAATATTGTTGCCATTAATATCTTTGGATGTTACTGCGCCATTGCTTTCACCCATGCTTGTTATTCCCCTGATGGTTGCTCCGGTTCGGATTATTAACCTCCCGCCGGGTTGGGCGGCATTGCCTGCCATTACTTCAATGTCGCATGACTGATTTGTAAAGTAATCATCGAGTATTTCAAATACTTGACCGTTTTCTATTATTAAAGTAGCTCCTGGTTCAATAGTTATTTTTCCCTGAACTTTGTGGACATTTCCCGAAGTTCCTAAAATCCTTGTACTACCTGTGCCTACAGTAAATCCGGACGCTTCTGTGTATGCCCCAGTAATGGTTGTTCCATTGTTTTCATGCCTGCAATTGGCATCATAATCCCACCAAATATCATCAATCCAGGCATACCACAACCACCAAATGTATACCGCACTACCACGGTTCGAATTTAGATTGCCCATTTGTGATTGTTCAGATTGCAGCCCAGTTGGACTTATATCAAAAGACATATGTCCGTTATTGTTAAATTCATAGCGCATGAAATCCCCAAAATCTGTAGGATTCCTAAACGTATACGTTCTAGCTCCACTAATTTGCGAAGTGACATCACACATGGTCTGATTGCTCCATAAGAAGTCTGGAAGTGGTGATAGGTCGATGACATTTAAACCATTCAGAAAATAAAACGTTCCGTATTGGTTAAATTTAAATCCGGGATAAGTGTTGTAATAATCTTCTCGTGTTCTACACCCAGTATTTAGGTTTGCATCATTGCATTTGGGTGAAATGTTGTTGAACGGATTTCCGGCTGGGTCGAATCCATTAAAATAAGCTGGCACGTCGTTGTCGGGATTCCATTTAGGCAGAGGGACATATTTTGCAAAGTTTTTATTTTGTACCTGACCTTGTTCTAAAATAAATTCCTCCAAGTCTTGCAAGTGGTCGCGGTACCAACGTAAAAAATCGTTTGATGTATAGAATTTCGATAGGTTGTCGCCATGATTGGAAATAAAGTCCTCCGTGAGCCAAAGTTCAATCAAACCAAGCAGTTCTAGTTTTTCGGCGTCTGAAAAGGAATGAATATTGGGTCTAGCATTACGGGCTTCCGAAACTTGAATCATATTCAACATAATCAACATAATCAAGGCTTTGAGAGTTGTTTTGGTCTTTTTGATTATATTGTGTTGGTAATTTTTTGATAAAACAAATTGAATTTTAAATAATAATTCACTCGTATTTTTTGTAAGTGCCAGTCTCATGTTTTGTATTTTATATTTTGTTTGATTTGTTTTAAGTAATTATTAAACAATCTATTAACATAAATAATGCACAGCAATTTCCATAGCATACCGCGTGAAAAGTGCTTTGTGTTAATGGTGATTGTATGAATTAATTATTGTCTTTTAGATTCTGTTTATTTTGAGATAAATATTATACGAATTTGCATATTTATTTTAGTTTTTAATATTAAATTTAGTAATGATATTTTTGATAAATTGCGGAACCCTTGATTTTGTTGGATTTGTAAAGTTTAGAATTTAAAAAAATGACAATAACAAGACACATTGGTTTGTGTCGACAATGCATTGCCGAAAGTCAATATTGATTATTATTTTGAAAACGAATGGAAAGATTGGAGGAAAAGGTTGTTGTACAACACGTCCTAAATGGTTGTTTACGTATGCCTAAACAATAAGGAATGTCTAGAATCGGGTTTTCTGAATGCGAATACAAACAAATAGGATATTGCCCATTCAGCCAATCTGCGGAGAACCCGCCTAAAGTAATTTGTAATTAGGGAATGTTATTGTACAATGGGTTGCTTGTCGTCGTTTACAAATGTGTAAGACGTTAATGCAGCATGATTGTCGTTTTCCAACTGTAACCAACGGAAGTACTTAAACCACCATTTAATTCTTAAAGAAGGGAAACCTGCTTTAAAATAATTGGTAACCAAAGGATTGGCTTTGAGTGTGATGCTTTTTTGGTTCATTTGTTCCCACAGATACAAAATTTCGTTTTCAATTTTGCCTAAAAGTTGAACAGAACTATCAGAACGTCCTGTGCCTAAACAAGAACTGCAAAGTTCTGAGGTGGCAATTTCGAGGGCTGGGCGAACACGTTCACGGGTAATTTGAACCAAGCCAAATTTACTCATTGGCAAAATGGTATGTTTTGCGCGGTCTTTATCCATGGCATTTTTTAATGCTTGGTGTAATTCCTGCTTTTTCTTTGGGTCTCTCATGTCAATGAAATCAATGACAATGATTCCACCCATATCGCGTAGCCTTATTTGACGAGCAATTTCATCTACCGCTTCTGTATTTACTTGAAAAACGTTTTCGTCTCTATTTTGTGGATCGAAAGAGGTATTTCCACTGTTTACATCAATTACGTGTAAAGCTTCGGTGTGTTCAATTACCAGATATGCTCCGCCACTAAAAGGCACGTTTTTACCAAACGAACTTTTAATTTGTCTGGTAATGCCATATTGATCAAAGATTGGGACTTTCCCTTGGTACAGTCGAAGGATACTTTTGGTATCTACTTTATATTTATCGAGTGTGGTTTTGAGGGATGCGTGTACTTCTGTATCCTCAGTAGTAATTTGAGTAAAGCTATCGTTTAAAATATCGCGAAGCAGCGTATCCAAACGATTTTCATTGTTTGCAATGCGTTCTCCGAATGAAGCTTTTTTAAGACCAATGACCAATTCGTTCCATTTGCGGAGAAGGTCACGGAGATCTTTATCTAGTTCTTCGAGTGCTACACCTTCGGAAACAGTGCGGATGATAACACCAAAATTTTGGGGTTTAATACTTTGGGCGATTTCTTTTAATCTGGCTTTTTCTTTGGTGTTTCCAATTTTGCGGGAAACTGAAATGGTTTTAGAAAATGGCACAAGAATAAAGTACCTACCAGGAATGGAAAGATCGCAAGTAATTTTTGGTCCTTTATTGGCTATAGGTTCTTTGATAACCTGAACCAAAAGGGGATCGCCGGCTCTAATTATTTGTCCAATTTTCCCTGCTTTGTTTGTTTGCTCTTCGAAGTCGAATGCATCAAGATCGGCTGGTATTTGTCCGTTTTGACGTATTAGTTTGAAGAACTTTTGAAAGCTTCGAATATTTGGACCTAAATCAAAATAGGTAAGAAACCCATCTTTTTCGGACTTCAAATCTACGAAGGCCGCATTGAGCGAAGGGGAAACTTTTCTTACTTTACCTAGATAGAAATCACCCACCTGAAAGGCGGCATCAAATTGTTCTTTATGGAATTCCGTTAGTTTTTTATCGGAAAGCAGGGCAATTTCTAAACCAGACGAATTTTTTTGTATAACTAATTCGTTTGACAATGGCTAATAAATTGACTTATTTTTTCTTATGACGATTTTTACGCAAGCGCTTTTTTCTTTTGTGCGTTGCAATCTTATGTCTTTTTCTTTTCTTTCCGCTTGGCATAATATCTTATATTTTAGTGTCTTATTTTTTTGGTTGTTGCCTCTGTGTTTTCACTGCCAAATTCAAATAAACCTTGGCATTTACAGAGTCACCCATTTGTCCATATAAATCGCTTGTTTCATACAACCAATATGGATTTTGGGGTTGCAAAGATACTAATTTTTCACATTTTTTCACAGCTTTTTGAAGCTGATTTGATTTTTTTAGTAAATTAAGGTGTATGAAATTGAGTTCCACGTTGTTACTATCGATGGTGTATGACTTTCTCAGTGTGCTCAAAAATTGCATCGGTTGGTTTAAAAACTCGCTTTGATATATGATCAGGGCATTGCGCAATGACATGTTGTTCGAGTCTTTACTTAGGCCTTTGTCTATCCATTTTTTACCCTGTTGAAATAAATAATTACGGACAGTTTCATTTTCTGAATATCCAGCACCTACAAAAACCAACTCGCGGGCAACTTCTTCTATGTTGCCTTTTTTGAAATACTCAAATTGTTGGGATTTTAAATGCGCAAGCAGCGGACCATTATTTGTTTCAGTGGCCCATTTTATGGCCAGTGTTAAACTATCGGTTTTTAGGTCTTTGGGGGATGTTAGAATGGTTTTACCTATTTGACTAGGTGGTTTGGTTTTGTTGAAGAGGGAAGATAAAAACTCCACTAATTCTACTTCTTTGGTGGGCACAGCATTACCCATTGGACCCGGTTGTACGGAACCTTTATCGGTTGGTTTTCCAGTGGAAGTTTTCCAGCGATTCGCTGTAAATAGAACTGTCAAACCAACAGCCAGTATTAGAACGACTATTTGCTGGTTTGACAGTTTTTTCACAATCCGTTAAATTTATTTAAGTCGCTCGTTCAAGCTCTTACTTTCTTTTACCAGTTGTGCAAATTCTTTAGCGGGCTTAAAGCGCGCTACAAAATGTGCAGGTACAACCAAGGAAGTATTTCTTTTGATGTTACGGGCAACCTTTGTTTTTCTTTCTTTTAGTTCAAAAGTGCCAAAACCTCTTAAATAAATGTTATTTCCATTGATCATAGAATTTTTTACTACAACAAATAAGTTGTCAATAGTGTCCGCTATTGCAGCCTTTTCAAGACCAGTGCGCACGGCAATCTCGTTTACGATTTCAGACTTTGTCATGATTCAGAGTGCAAAAAAACTAAATAAAGCCGTTTTTTGCACCATATTTATGAAAAGAGTTATCCCAAAGTTATTGACGTGGTACCAAAATTCACATCGTGAACTGCCTTGGAGAGACACCCGGAACCCTTATTTTATATGGGTTTCCGAGATTATTTTGCAGCAAACTCGCGTAGATCAAGGGCTGAACTATTATTATCGTTTTGTTGAAAAATTTCCAACAATATCTAATTTAGCAGACGCTACTGAACAAGAAGTGTTGATAATTTGGCAAGGATTAGGCTATTATGCCCGTGCCCGTAACATGCAATTTGCGGCAAAACAGATTGTAAATGAATTTAATGGAGAATTTCCCAGTCACATAAAAGACATTTTGACACTCAAAGGGATAGGTGAATACACTGCTGCGGCCATTGCCTCCTTTGCTTTTCAACAACCATTTCCCGCAATTGATGGCAATGTGAAAAGGGTAACAGCAAGGTTTTTTGGTATCAATGCCCCAATAAATACCAGAGCATTCTTCCAAAATGCACAGAATTTATTGGAAGAAGCAATACCAAATGATTGCCCCGATTTATTTAATCAAGCCATGATTGAACTTGGCGCACTTATCTGTTTGCCAACAAAACCCAAATGCGATATTTGTCCACTTGCCGAACTTTGTTTTGCTTTACATCACAATGAAATTGACTCTTTGCCTGTGGTAATCTCTAAAACCAAAGCAAAACAAGTGTTTTTGCATTTTTTTTCATTAGAAGTTTTAGATAGTATTGTGTTGCATAAACGTCCATCCAGCGGAATTTGGGGTGGTTTGTATGAATTTCCATCTATTGAATCTGATTCAATCGACCTACCCGATTATTCTAGCTTTTTGTCGGATAAATTTGGAATTCCGAAAAGCAGTGCGCCATTAAAAATAAAAGAAGTTAAGCACCTTTTAACACACCAAAACATTCATGCTACCCTTTGGGAAATAAAGTTAAATCCAGCACATTTTATCATCAATTCGTCGTTTTACTTGGTAAAAAAGAATGAATTGTTTAATTTTCCCATCCACAAGTTAATGCTTAAATTCGTTACTTGATTGCACCTCAAACAAACATCCCCCAAAACAAAACAAACAACTTTGTTCTAAGGATTTGTTTAGTGCACTCTTGTAAAATGTAAATGTATGATTAATAAAGTTATCCTTCTTGGCCGTTTGGGCAAAGATCCCATTATTCGCAAATTAGATGGCAACAGAATTGTGGCGAATTTTACTTTGGCCACAAATGAAACCTACCTAAAAGACGGACAAAAAATGGAAAGCACCGAATGGCATAACCTCGAAATGTGGGATCAACAAGCCAGCGTCGCTGAGAAATACTTGAAAAAGGGTAGTCTTTTATATATTGAAGGAAAAATTCGTACCGATAAATATAAAGATGCCGACGGCGTTGAAAAACAATTGCGTAAAATTCGTGTATTGAGTTTTCAAATGTTAGACAATTTAGCTCAAGGCAAAGATGCTGAAACACATGAAACTAATAGAAGTGAAGTATAATTAATATGGACGCAGGCCCGCAACTAAACAACATAACTTTATTGGGGATTTTTAACCCAATTTCAGCAAGCGATATACCGATTATTATAGGGACTTCCATTTGGATGATTGTCTGTTTGCTTATCTCAGCAATATCGTCCGCAAGTGAAAATGCCTTTTTCTCACACAAAGAAAGTGATCTTGAAGAATTATCCGAGCGAAACTCTCGGACGGATGTAGCCATTCTTAAACTTTTGTCAAATCCCAAACGGTTATTGGCAACCTTATTGTTAATGAACAGTTTAATTAACATTGCCTTTATTATTAGTTCACTATTTTTATTCGATAAACTTCTAAATAGTGCTGACTTTCCTTTGGTAAAGTTATTGCTAGATACCGTTTTGGTGACTTTGGTTATCTTGATATTTGGTGAAGTTGTGCCAAAGGTTTATGCTACCCAAAACTACAAAAAAACAGCGCAAACACTCGTATTTGTCATTCGTTCATTTGTTTGGTTGTTGTGGCCATTTACCACCATCTTAGAAAAATTAGCCAATGTGTTAGAAAGGAAAACCAAAGTTACAGGACCAAATATAACCACTGAGGAACTTTCACAGGCAATTGAACTTACAGCAGATAAAGATGATGCAACCCAAGAAAAAGAAATTCTTAAGGGCATTGTGAATATGTCAAATATTCAAGTTAAACAAATTATGCGCTCTCGAATGGATGTTATTGCGGTTCCCGTTAGTCAATCTTTTCATGAAATTTTAAAAATAATTCGACATAACGGGTATTCTAGAATGCCTGTTTATAAAGAGACTTTGGATCAAGTTATTGGTGTTTTGAACGTAAAGTCTTTGTTACCTCACCTCCAAGAAAGCGACACATTCAACTGGCAAGCAGTGATTTATCCTCCCTATTTTGTGCCTGAGAATAAATCAATCGATGACCTTTTACATGAATTACAACAAAAACGACTACACATGGCAATTGTTGTAGATGAATTTGGTGGTACATCAGGTTTGGTTACATTCGAAGATCTTCTTGAAGAAGTGTTTGGCGAACTCAATGACGAGTTTGATGACCATACCACCGATTTTTCCCAAATTGATGAACTGACATATATATTTGAGGGAAAAACATTGATTGTAGATTTCTTGCGTGAAATTGAATTGCCCCTGGACTACTTTGAAGACCTAGAATTAGAATCTGATACACTTGCAGGTTTGTTAACAGAGCAGTTGGCGAAAATTCCAAAACGTGGCGAGAAAATAAAAGTAATGGGAATTCAGTTTATTGTTGAAGCAGCCGATCCCAAAAAGGTGAAGAAGGTAAAAGTTATATTGCCACATAATGAAGAAGCTAACTAAAATTAATCTCTCTATTCTGAGTCTAATTCTCTTGATTTCTTGTAGTGGGGATGAGAATTACGTCCCCAAGCCACATGCATACCCGAGAATGATATTTCCGGTAAAAAAATATGCCCTTTTTCATCCTAAAAATTGTCCTTTTGAATTCAAACTGCCTACTTATTCACAGGTAAGAGAAGATGGACGCAGCCGAAAACTTTTTTGGTATAATGTGGAATTTCCAACATATCAGGCCACGCTTCATTTAACGTATTATAAATTTAATGATTGGGCTGGATTTGATTCAATGGTAGCAGATACCCGCGCATTGGTTAATAAACACCTTCAACGTGCTGAGGACATCCTAGAAGACCCAATTGAAAATTACAACCCAAATTTACATGGTGTGATGTTCCACATTCAAGGAAACACAGCCAGCAATCTGAACTTCTATGTCACCGATAGCCTTCAACATTTTGTTCGTGGCGCCTTATATTTTAACGAACAAACGGAAAATGACTCTATTTTACCCGTGTATCATTTTTTGCAAAAAGACGTAGAACAACTTCTTAAAACATTTAAATACAAGTAATTGTGAGAATATATTTAAAATTAGTGCCCTTGGTTTTGGTGGTTTTTGCAAATTGTGCAACGGCACAAACCAAACCCAAATGTCAAAAATTGCAAGATGATGCCTACGGGGCATATCAAATTCAGGAATTTGAAATAGCCTTAAAATTGGTAAAAAAGGCCATAAAATGTGATCCTAGTGTCTCAACAGCCTATTCATTGCAGGCCATTATTTACGAAACCATGAACGACAGCAATAATGCCGTTACTGCATATCAAAAATGCATTGAAACAGACTCGTTATACCAAGCAAATTATTACTATTACGCCAATTATTTGTTTCGACTTAAACGCTATAACGAAGCTCTCGTGGCTTTGGATGGATATCAGAAAGCCCCAAAAATTTCAGGATATAAAGCCAATCGAGATGCCGCGTCACAGGTTATGGCCGACAAAGCCACTCGATTAAAAGCCTCCATTGAGATGGCTGCAAAGTCTAACTTTGATGTTAGTGCCTTAAATATTTCTAATATGGGACCAATGATTAATTCATCTCAACATGAATATTGGCCGGGCATGCCAATTAATGGACAGACATTCGTGTTTACGAGGTTGGTGAATAGTCAAGAAGATTTTTATTTTTCAAAAAAAGAAGGCGAAGAATGGCAAAAAGCAAAAGCCGCACCCGGAAATATAAACACACCAGAAAATGAAGGTACCACTTCCGTTTTTATGGGACCTGATGTTGAAATTTTGTATTATACAGTTTGTAATCAAGGCGGATTTGGAAGCTGCGATTTGTTTCACAGCAAACTTGACAAGGGACGCTGGGGTGCGAAAATGAATTTAGGAGAAACGATTAACTCTGCATCTTGGGATGCGCAACCTTCTGTTAGTGGGGATGGCAATTTACTCATATTTGCGAGTGCTAGACCAGGTGGTTATGGAGGTAAAGATTTATGGATGGCTAGAAAGTACAATGGTGTTTGGACAAAACCCACAAATCTTGGTCCAACTATAAATACAAGTCTCGATGAAGAAGCACCTTTTTTACATTACGATGGCAAGACCCTTTATTTTTCTAGTGTTGGACATGCTGGTTTTGGAAATCATGATTTGTTCATCTCGCGTTTAGATGAAAACGACAAATGGTCAAAGCCAGAAAATTTAGGAAATACAGTAAATACTGAATCTGATGATGTTGGATTTTATGTGGATGCCGTCGGGGAAAAAGCGTATTTCGCTTCTGGTAGAAAAGGTGGTTATGGGGGATTGGATATCTATTCTATGAGTTTGCCTGAAAAACTCAAACCACAACCAGTAAATTATTTACTTGGTAGAGTCTTGGATAAATCTAACAATGCGCCCATTCGGGCTCAAGTGAGATTGGTTGATTTAACCACTCAAAAACTGGTTTATCAAGACAGTGTTTTTCAGTTTTTAATTCCAATTATTCCAGGTAAAAATTATGCATTACATTCCAGTTGTCAAGGTTATTTATTTGATTCCCGTAATTTTCAACCTACGAAATCTACTTTAGAAGAACCATTTGAGGTAAACGCACTTTTAGATAAAATAACAACGGATCAAACTGTAGTGCTCAACAATATATTTTTTGATATAGATAAATTTGATATTAAGTCTGAAAGTGAAACAGAATTGCAAACCGTATTGAAATTATTGCGTGTGAATCCAAACATGAAGATAGAAATTTCAGGGCACACAGACATTACTGGGTCAGAAGAACACAACAAAACACTCTCGGCAAATCGTGCCAATTCCATTAAATCATATTTAGAAACCAAGGGAATTTCAGCAACAAGGTTAACCTCAAAAGGTTATGGTTCTACCAAACCAAATGCCAGCAACGACACTGAAGAAGGCAGGGCATTAAACAGAAGAATAGAAATCAAAATACTTAAAATTAATTAAAATCCCAAATAAAAGCGACCAATCTCATGGATAAACTGACAGAAAACGAGCGCAAAAGAATAGAAAAGGCATTTGCAAAAACCGAATGGCCTAGTATAGCAAGTACCATGAGTTGGGGTATTTTTAAAATCATGGCCGAATTTGTTGAGGGATATGATAAATTGGCCCGCATTGGACCCTGTGTTTCCATATTTGGTTCTGCCCGCACACAACCAGGGCACCCACATTACGAACTAGCGCAAAACACAGCGAAGCTTTTATCGCAAGCCGGTTGGGGAATCATTACTGGCGGAGGTCCTGGTATTATGGAGGCAGCAAATAAAGGCGCTAGGGAAGGGGGGTCGGCTTCTGTTGGATTAAATATCAATTTGCCTTTTGAAGCTACCAACAATCAATACCAAGACAATGATAAAAGACTCAATTTCGATTACTTTTTTGTGAGGAAACTGATGTTCCTAAAATATTCCCAAGGGATCATTGTTATGCCCGGTGGTGTAGGTACTTTAGATGAACTTTTTGAGGCATTAACGTTAGTGCAAACAGACAAACGCGCAAAATTCCCCATTGTTTTGGTGGATAGTTCATTTTGGAATCCTCTTTTAGATTGGATAAAACTAACCCTTATCCATCAAGAGCAATATGTGAGTCCCGAAGATTTAGAATTATTTACTGTTGTAGACAATGCAAATGAAGCCGTAGACGTGATTCTTAGTTTCTATGAAAAATATTCAATGAAACCTAACTTTTAATTGAATCTGTTAGTGATCACAATGTTCTAATTCAAATTGGGGCGATTGTGTAATGGGTTTTTCGTCGTTTAGAGAGTAGGGTAGATTTGGCTCACCCGCCAAAATCCATGCGGTATACCAGCAATTGGAAACCATTTTAATGGCAGAAATAAAGCGTTGTTCTACAACCGCATTTAGTCTTTTGTGATACATTGCAATAAATTCTTCACTGTATGT
This sequence comes from Chitinophaga pinensis, assembly GCA_945860565.1. Lineage (GTDB taxonomy): Bacteria > Bacteroidota > Bacteroidia > NS11-12g > UBA955 > VMCP01. The sequence goes on from CAMAQS010000014.1 coordinate 31,441, forward strand.
TTTTGAAATTATTTTGCCATTTTGCACGTATTGCTGCTGTTTTTGGATGTCGAGATTTTCCTTTACCCATTTTTCCGCTTCTAGTGTTAATGGTAAACAAGAATGACTTTCTTCAATAAACTTCCAAATACTATCAAGTGGAGATTCGAGATAATGAGGGCTTTCCATGCTGAATAAGATGGTGTCCATAAATAATTTTGGAACCAAAGTTTCCCAAAGGCCATGTATGCCTTTCTGATTGGTCAATTGGCCATTGTAATTTTTAGTGGTGTGCAAAGGAACATGTGCATCGGCAACGTAATGCCCCAAATCCGCTGCAATTTTTAAAATCAACATTGTATCAGAAGCTTTAAAGGCATTTTTTAAATGGTGAATTTTAAAGAAAATATTCCAAGGCAATGAACCGAACTTCCGAATTTGATCGGCTGAATAATGGATGTTTAATGAGTCCCATCTTTGAGGGATACTGTCAATGGGCAAACAAAATTCGTGGTAATCTTCTAAATCAATGAAATGTTTGCCTGCTTCATTTGTGTCTATATAACGCCTTGAATCTGGATCAGTCGCGTGATGGGTCAAAAAGTCGATGTGGTGTCTAAAGAAACCAAACATGGGCTCTGGCAACAATAAACAGGCCCGTCTATTAATTTGACGATGTGGCTCAAAACCCCAACTGATTAATCCCAGCGCTGCCAGAATTAAAACACTCATTTTAGGTATGTTTTTAAGTGACCACATTTTTAAGTTCCGCAATTAATCTATGGTCATTCTCGATAAATACATCTGTATGGTATTTTGTAAGCCATGATACAATGCATCACACACCAATGCATGTCCTATAGAAACCTCCAATAAATTCGGGATGTGTTTTGTGAAATAATGAATGTTATTTAAGTCTAAATCGTGGCCGGCATTTAATCCAATATCGCATTTTACAGCTTCTTCAGCGGTTTTTATATATGGAAGGATGGCTTTTTCCGGCGATTCATCGTATTCTTTGGCGTACGATTCAGTGTATAATTCAATTCTGTCGGCTCCAGTCTTTTTTGCCCAAATTACCATTTCGGGATTAGGCTCTAAAAATAAACTTACCCGGGCACCGCAAGTTTTAATTTCTGCAATAACCTCAATAAGGAAATACAAATGCCGTTTTGCATCCCAACCTGCATTTGAGGTAATGGCATCGGGCGGATCTGGAACTAAGGTAACTTGCTGTGGTTTCACTGCCAGAACCAATTCAATAAAATCTCTTGAAGGATAACCTTCAATGTTAAACTCAGTACGCACGGATTTACTCAAATCTAGAACGTCCTGATATCGAATGTGTCTTTCATCCGGACGCGGATGCACAGTTATGCCTTCGGCACCAAACAATTCACAGTCTTTGGCAACCGCTAAAATGTTGGGATTGTTGCCACCACGGGCATTGCGAATGGTCGCAAATTTATTGATGTTTACGCTGAGATTGGTGTGACGTTTCATTGTAGAATAAGTTGAACAAAAATACGGTGATTTGGTTGGCCAAGTTGACCGAGGGGCTCGATTTTTTTAAGTTGTGAGGCCATAATTTGAAATTTAAGGTGAGAATTGATTTCATAATTGGCATTCACTGAATAGAATACACCATTGTCTGAAAATACCCCCAATTGAATTCTGTTTGTAAAAGATGGAATGGTAGTATAAAGTATGTTTTCGTTGCCGCGAAATTGACCAAAATAGAAACCAACTTTTGCGATTTTCGCTATGGAATAATTAAACTTTATCGTATTTAGACTTCCCCAATTTTGAGCATCTTCTTCTTTTCTCTGCAAACATTGAATGTGAACCAACAAATTTGGCAACGGTGATATGTGCCAGGTTAAGACCATGTCATGGCTAATCCTTTCGCTTCTCACAGTTTGTTGAATGCGGAAACCTAGATTGTCTTTTTTGTTAAATTGGTGTTTCCAAACCAAACCTGTATACCTTTCTTGTTTTTCAAGTTTGTCACCGATTAATGGGTGAATCGGAGTGGAAAGTCCTCCTCTAATGAGAAGTTCATTCCTTGAATTTAAGTTCCAGTCAAATCCTATATCCAAAATACTACGGTTAATTTCATCGTATTTAAAAACAGACAACTCTGGCGAATAATAATCCGTTTGAATTCTTTGATAACGCACGCCGAATGATACTTCTTTACTTAGACTCCATAGGCCTGAAAGATAGATTGCCCATTTCAACTCATCATTTATTGCGGCATTTGCGATAATTCTACCATCTAAAAATGAGTTTGTAGTAAAAGACATTTCCAAAAGTGAAAAGTTATTTTTCGGGGATTTTGATGTATGAAATTTAGGGATTTTTGTGTGGTAAAAATATCCCCCAAGAAAAAGAGACCCGATTTTTAAGTTTCGTGAATTTGAAATGGCGGTTTGAATAAGGGCATTGTTGTTCTTGCGTGATTTTTCTAATTCTGAAACGTGATTTCCCCCAAAAATTTGTCTTAAAAATACCAATCCCGAATCTTGAATCTCGCTATCAAATTGATGATAACCTAAGCTGTAACTTGTTTTGCTCTTTCGGTGGTTGTATTCAGTTGAAATTCCCCAATACCCATTGTCTTCGTTCCAGCCACTGTGAGAAATGCTTTCTTGAATGCCGTGAGACCAGCTTTCTAAGGCATAACGTCGTCCCACTGGGAAAGGTGCAGCAACGACCAAACCTTGATTGTTTGACAAAAAATACCGTCCTATGGTAAGATTTTGCAATTTGTTTAAATGCTTAATTTGTAAGCTATATGAATAAAAATCTATGCCTTTTTCATAGGCGTCCGTTTGAAAGCTACAGCCTATTTTCCCAATTTGAGGGATGTTGAATGTATATTTTAAGTAATAAGCTGGAAAATCCAACAATGGATTTAATTGGGATTGTGTTCCAAGAATCAAATGGTGTTTGTTTTTTCCATGCAGTGCCTGATTTAAAATATCTTTAAGAGACTGTTTGGTAGAGACACCAAAATCGATGCGGTTGCGAATTTCGCGAATCATTTCAAGATCTATCGATAAACGTTGCAGTTCAATCAAGTGTAAAAAGGGGCCAAATTTTTGCCTATAAGACAGAATTTCAAGAATTTCTGAGGATTTAAAAATCCCCAAAGATTCAAAATCCTCAAAGTTTAACTGATTTATTTTTATCTGTGTAGCAGAAGATTCTACTTTTTCGGGTAGTAAATCTGTAATTTGGGTGTTGATGTTTATATTGAGTTCACTGTCATCGGTTTGTCCCCTGAGTATTGTATTTAGGAGAAAACACATGAGAAGCAACCCGATTGGAAGTTTCGGATAACACATAAATAAGACCAAAAGAAGGTTGAAAAGAAAAAAGAGAGGGGTGATAATTGGTTTTGATGCTAAAAGCCCATTGGCCTTTTTTGTAAGCCAATGCAGCATGGTATAAAAACTCACTCGAATTCAGGCCTAAACTAGCCCATAATTCGGGAATGATTTGATAAGAAGCATTGGCCGATAGTACATAATTATTAGAATTTACGTCCATCGAAATACTACCCAAAAGGGATTCGTTCCACGAATGATTGTATGCCAATGATTGGCTAACGTGCTTAGGAATACCATGTAAACAGTAGGAAAGACTGTTTGATTTAGAAAGTTGGTAATTGGCAAAAATGCGGGTTTCGGCAGTTCGCTCTGTTTCAACAAAATGAACCAAAAATCCACCAGTTGCGCCAAATCCAACCGTTAATTTGGGATTGAACTTAAGGGCATAATCGAAGTGTAAATTGGTATTGTTGTAATCGGGGGAGCCATTGTAATTGGCAAGAATTCTAAATCTATGTTTGCCGGTTTGCTGGGTATATTGAAATTGGGCTTGATTTAAATCAAGTCCCGAAAATTGTTTCTGTGCAATAAATCCAATTTTTTGAATATTGGTTGGCTGAAACTGTAAGGGCGAAAATGAATAGGTGGGGACGCTAAATTGAGTGATGTCGTTTCGATTGGCGAGATTTGTTTTTGCGATTTGTGCGAAAGATAATTGACAAATCAGCATTCCAAATATCGCGAATCGTTTCATTCCAGCTGTTCTTTAAGTTTTAAAAGTTGTTCTTTAAAGTTTCTAAGTTCTTCTATCAAATGGAGTCGGGCGTCGGTCTGTAAAGGGTTTCGGCTTACTTTTTTTGATACGTGGGCGAGTCTCACACCCTTGTTATGTGAAAGATAGTAAATTTCTTTTAAGATTTCAATATCCTTGAGAGAGTAGATACGGTCACCTTTTTTGTTTTTCATTGGGCGTATTTGCGGGAAATTCTTTTCCCAGAACCTCAAGGTAGAGGCATTTACACCTAAAATTTCAGATACTTCACCAATCTTGTAGTACTTTTTAATGATATCTTCTTCCATATTAATCGAAGCGATTTGCTTCCCTTTGTGATAATTCTAACATTCGTTTATAATCTTCGTCGCTCAGGTCATTTCGGTAAAAGAAAGCAGGATTCAACGGATTGTTGTTTTTACGCACTTCATAGTGCAAATGTGGACCTGTAGACCTTCCGGTGCTGCCCACATAACCAATCAATTGCCCACGTTTTACAGCTGTTCCCGGCTTAACTGCAAATCTACTCAAATGTCCGTACAATGTGGTGTAACCGTAACCATGATTTACGATAATGTGATTTCCATATCCCCAGCCGTCGCCAACCGATTTTGCCACTCGGCCATCGCCAGTTGCATATACTTCGGTACCTGTTTCGGCTGTAAAATCCATACCGCCATGAAATGTAAATGTATGATAAAATGGATCGAGTCTATAACCAAATCCACTGGCCATTCGTTTTAAGTCTTTGTTTGCAACGGGCATGATTGCTGGAATGGAATTCACCATTTCAGATCTTTTGGTAATGAGTTTTTCCAATTGCAAATACGATTTTTCTTGAAGTTTAGCCAATGCCCTTAGTTCATCGAGTTTTACCCGCAGTCGTTTTACCGTTTTGCCGTGATTTAAAGTTAACAATTCGTTATAGTCTTCACCTTTTAGGTTGTAAGGTTTTGGTGGAGCGACTCCGTAAATTGAGCGGTAAATTTCGACATCTTTACTGCGTAGGTTTCCCATCTGATTGTCCAACTGTGCAATTTCTTTATCAATTTCATCGAGTTGTGATTTTATACTTTGATTCTCTTTTCTGAGTGCGGCTTCATACGGATCGGCCAAAAAACGGCTAAAAAGCAAGGACAATGCAACTACGGATACAATTATTAAAGAAGACAATCCGACAGTGCGCCACAAAACATAGCTCCTATTTTCAGAGACTTTTTCGAAGCTTAGGCTTTTTGGATTGTAAAAATATTTGGTCCGTGACATTAACTACCTACAATAATACGAAATCAAGGTGTAATTGACCTTGATTTGATCTTAAATTTCGTCAAAGTACTGTTTATAAACTTGTGCCCGATTCATATAATCTTGAACATTGTGGTTAATGGAATCTTCTACTTTTGCATCCAATGTTTTTATGACTTTAGCGGGTATTCCCATAACCAATGAATACGGAGGGATTTTCATGCCTTGAGGCACCAACGCGTTGGCCCCAACAACGGAATATTCTCCAATTTCGGCCCCGTTTAAAATGGTTGCGTGCATGCCAACCAATACGTGGTGGTGCAACGTTGCTCCATGAACAATCGCAGAATGACCAACCACACAATCGGATGAAATAAAGCACGGAAATCCAGGATCCGCATGAATAACGGCATTGTCTTGAATGTTGCTTCTGTCTCCAATATGAATGGAATC
>CAMAQS010000015.1 GCA_945860565.1 Chitinophaga pinensis
TAAACATCCCCCAAAAAATGACTAAAAAAGCGATGAGTGCCAAAAATTCCATCGATCAAAATTTCTAAAACTTCGATATTGATAAGCACAAACCCCAGATAAATTACAATGTGGAAAAAGGCAGCCACAGGGCGCGTAACCATCTTGCTTTGGCCCAAAGCCACCCAAATCAATTGTTTTAATCTTTCTTTTGGACGATCGTTTAAAGCTAAATCCTTCCCCATTAAGATATTTCTTCTAATTCGAGAAACGCTTTTCCAGAAAAAATATATTCCAGTACCTAAACAAAGAATGAATAATAATTGAGAAATCCACTGCATTTCAGCGAAAATACATCTAAAGAATTAAATTAGTTCAATACTAGCCTTACAACTTCAAAAACTTCTGCATATCGTTGTGAAACTTGCACCCCTCTCATTCTAAGTTGAGCCCGCAAAAACTCTTCATTTGCATATGGTCTATGGGCTTGACTTTTATATTTGGAAAGCGCATTGATTTTACACATTACATCTATTTCTTCAACAATTTCAAAACCACATGTATTAAAATTCAGGTTGTTCCATGGCAATTCAAAAGAAAAAATATTTACGAATTTAAATGCTCTAAGGGCCTCTTCTGCAATAGTTTTATGGTCTTGATGAATGTCGTTTAAACTTGGAATAAATACTGTATCCGGTTTATACTTCTCTCTTAATTCGATTAAGATATCCAAAATTTGTTGTCTAAAATAGTTGAATGTTCTTACTTCAAAACGGTATAAAACTAGGTTATCTTGAGAGACACCCAATTCTTTGGTTGCCAATTTAACTTCTTCAATTAAAACATCTTTTGGAAACTCTTTTAATACACTTTGTTCACAGGCACTAAATGCGACGTAAATAACCTCTTTGCCTTGGCGAATCAACTTAGCCAAGGTAGCACCGCATCCTAATTCACCATCATCGGTATGTGGTGAAAGTACCAATATTTTTTCTCCTACCATAATGATTTCGCGGTTTCTACTGCAGAATGTTTTTCAGTTATTTTCAAAATATCCTTTGGCAAAGAAACTTTAATTGATTGGTTTAGGGCTTCAAACGTTACAATGATGTAACTGTCGTCACCTACAATAAATACTTCAACTGTTTGACCTTTTAACGGTCCATCGAGCACTTCGGCTTTATCACCAAGTTCTAACTTTTCATGTGTTTCAAGGTTTGAGAGATTGTAACCAAATTTCACAAATTCCTTAATTAAAAATATTTGTTTCTCGGGTATTTCAGCATCCTGAGCATTGTAACGAATATATCTTACTACACCTGGAATTTGCAAGAGCAAATCTCTTTCATTGTCTGATGGTTTAACAAAAAGATAACCATTAAATAGAGGAAATTCTACCCATTTTTTTCGGTCTTTCCAAAACCTTAAACTCTTGTAAAGTGGTAAATAATGTTCTACTTTCATTTTCTCCAAAAATGCAGCGACTTTTTTTTCTTGTCTGCTTGAAGTATAAATTACCTTCCATTTTACATTTTCCATGTTCAATAATCTCAAATTTCAGTTAACATTCCAAAATTATTCATTTTAGAAAGCGTTCCAACATAATCTTGAATCAAAAAATCCATTATTTCTTTTACTGAACGAATTTGATCTATACTGGCGCTAACTTGTCCAATTTCTAATTCTCCTTGTTCAATATCTCCTTCAAACATGCCTTTTTTAGCCCTACCTCTACCCAATAATGCCGTTAACTCGTCTTTGGAAGCATTTTGTTCTATTGCTCTAATGACTTCATTGTAAAAAGGATTTTTAATTAACCTAACAGGAGTCAATTCTTTCAAGGTTAACATAGTATCGCCATCTTTGGCGTTAACAATTTCATTTTTAAAATTAATATGTGCGCTAGATTCTTCTGAGGCAGCAAAAAGGCTACCAATTTGAACGCCATCGGCGCCTAAACAAATTGCTGCGGCCATTGCTTTTCCACTTCCAATACCACCTGCAGCGATTAACGGAATATTCACTTTTGACTTAATTAATGGAATCAAGCACATGGTTGTTGTTTCTTCTCTGCCATTATGGCCACCTGCTTCAAAGCCTTCGGCAACTATGGCATCAACTCCAGCAGCTTGGGCCTTTAATGCAAACTTTAAATTTGATACAACATGAACAACAATTATTCCATGTTGTTTCAATAATGCGGTATATTTATCTGGATTCCCTGCAGAGGTAAAGACAATTTTTACCTTTTCTTCAATGACTATTTGAATGTGTTCGTCAATATTTGGGTAAAGTAAAGGAATATTTACACCAAATGGATAGGAGGTATTTAATTTACATTTTTGGATTTGTTCTCTTAATATGTGTGGATACATACTTCCGCTTCCAATAAGTCCAAGTCCACCACAATTACTCACAGCGGATGCCAATTCCCAACCTGAACACCAAATCATTCCACCTTGAACAATGGGGTATTTTATTCCAAAAAGTTGTGAAACGACGTTACTTACCATTTCCAATGATATTAGGGTTCGATAACCACACCCATTTTAGAGAATTTACCTATTCTTTCGTTAACCAAGGTATCTGAATCTAACTCTCTCAAGACTTTCAGTTCTCTTTTTATGGCGGCTTTTACAGATAAAAAAGCTTCTTCCGATGAATGATGTGCACCACCTATTGGTTCCTTAATTACACCATCGATTAAACCTGACTTTAACATATCTGCGGATGACAATTTAAGAGCATCTGCAGCAAGTTCTTTTTTATCCCAGGTTCTCCATAAAATACTAGAGCAACTTTCAGGACTAATAACGCTATACCAAGTATATTCCATCATTAAAACTCTATCACCAACACCTATACCCAAAGCACCTCCACTTGCACCTTCGCCGATAACGATACAGACAATTGGGACTGTTAAGGTAGCCATTTCGAATAAATTGCGTGCAATGGCTTCGCCCTGTCCTCTTTCTTCTGCTTCTAAACCAGGACTTGCACCTGGAGTATCAATAAGTGTAACTACAGGTACATGAAACTTTTCAGCCAATTTCATTAATCTGAGAGCTTTTCTATAGCCTTCAGGATTGGGCATTCCAAAGTTTCTAAATTGACGTTGTTTGGTATTTCTACCTTTTTGTTGACCTAAAATCATGACTGGTTTGCCATCAATTTTCGCAAAGCCACCTACGATTGCTTTATCGTCTTTAATTTGTCTATCACCAAACAATTCAACAAAATCAGTACAAATATGCTCAATATAATCTAATGTATAGGGCCTTTCAGGGTGTCTACTAATTTGAACTTTTTGCCAACCTGTTAATTTAGAATACGTATTTTTTTGAACTTCTTTGATTTTTGATTCAATGGTTTGAATCATATCGGTCATATCTAGTTTACCCTGTTCATGGGTAACTTTTGCTTTTTCAAGCTGTTCGGTCAATTCAAAAATATCCTTTTCAAAATCAAACCAAAATGAATTTGCCATATTTATAGATTTAAAAGCGCTGTTAGGCGCAAATTAGAATTAGTTAGAGTTTTATTAAACCCAATCCATTGCCATTGCAAGTCCACCAAAAAATGTTGGTAAACCTAACCAAAAAGCTTGTGGCAAGAAGATTGTGAATATTGTGAGTGCAATGCCACTTACAATACATAAAGCCCAATAACCTTTCGTGTTGCGTTTTTCGTTACTCATAGATTGTGCGAATATAATATGTTTTTTAATTCTTTAATTTAAAACTTTAATATCCTCCCAAAAACGGGTAAATTTTGTATTCCATACAGGAATAAAATCGAGCTTTTCTAGTTCAGCATCTCTGTTTAAAGCCAATAATACCGAAATTAATGGAATGTTTACACCAGCCAAAAGGATGGACGAAGTGGTGCCTTGTAACCGAGGATTTATTTCCAATAATTTAGCAATTCCATTTCTATCTCGTCTCCATTGCATGCCAATTGGGCCATTCAATTTTAAACTTTCGGCCAATTTTTTACTTTGGTTAATTATATCTGTGTCTTCAATGATTTTTCCGGCAACAGATATACCACCTATCATTTTATCTCGTGTTCTAGGAATACAAATTAAAACAGCGCCATCCCGACAAACCAAATCAACACTATATTCAGTTCCTGGCAAAAATTCCGTAACCAAAAGTGGAATTTCAAAATTCTCCTGTAGTCTCAAATTCCATTCTTCTTTTAACAAAGAAAAGGTTGAAGGTTTGTTTGTTAAGAATTGATGATTTACTTCTTTGGAAATAATCCCAAATCCACGAGAACCGTTACCTAACACTGGTTTAAAACACAGAATTTCATGTCTCTTTTGCAAGTTATCTACGGTTGTTTCCCATTGAATTTTGTTACTGGTTACCTCACCCTCCGGAATTGGTATATCAATACTTTGCGAAAATTGATGTAGCAACCCTTTGTTATTTGCAATAGTTAAATTATCAAGGTCAGATATTATAACTTTAACTCCAATTTTTTGAAACTCGGCTTCATTTTTGGCCAATAAAATTAACTCCTGAGTTGTAATAGGTAAAACAACATCTATCTTGTTTTCAATGCAAATTTTAGCAATGGAATGTATGTAATCTGGATGGTTACTTTTGGGAACAACAAAAAAATAATCCGCCAATGATGAACCGTAAACACCTGCTTCACAATCACCTGCGTAAATCTCACACAGATTTCTCTGTTTTAAACATTTTACTATACCTGCAAAGCCTGGAGCCCCAGCACCAGAAGGTATTAATACACGTATAGGAAGATTTACCATAAAACAAAGGTATAGATGTGTTGGAAATGAAGGCGAATGAGATTATAAATTCGTAAAAATAAATTTCAAATTGGTCGGAATTATCACATTAATCAACTGAATAAATTTATGATAACGCCTATCTTTGCAACGATATGTCAGACTTCATTTATATTGAAAACGCAAAACAATTCGTAGGGCAAACCGTCACATTAAAAGGATGGGTTTCCAATAAACGGGAAGGAAAAGGGATTGTTTTTATCATTTTGCGAGATGGAACAGGTTTTTGCCAATGTGTGGTTACAGAAGATAATAGTGGAATTGAAAATTTGAATAACGCACAAAGCTGTACCTTAGAGACTTCTGTAAATATTGAAGGCATCATTGCATTGGACGAGAAGCAAATTGGAGGTATTGAGATACAAGTAACGAATATTAAAATAATTGGAGAAAGTATTGAATATCCAATTGCCAAGAAAGAACATGGAATAGAATTCTTAATGGATCAACGCCACTTGTGGTTGCGCAGCACAAGACAATGGGCCATAATGAGAATTCGCAACACCATTATATTTTCAATTCACAAATATTTTCAAAGTCAGCAATTTATTCAAATGGATGCGCCTATTTTTACAGGGAACGCGTGTGAAGGAACCAGCACATTATTTGAATCAGATTTTTATGGTGATACTGCCTACTTAAGTCAAAGTGGCCAATTATATGGTGAAGCAATGGCGATGGCGATGGGAAAAATCTATACTTTTGGGCCAACTTTTAGAGCGGAAAAGTCCAAAACCAGAAGGCATTTATCTGAATTTTGGATGATAGAGCCTGAAATGGCATTCTATGATATTTTTCAAAACATGGATACCATAGAAGGAATGCTTCATTTTGTTATTAAGGAAGTGATTGAAAATTGTAAAACAGAATTGGAAACAATTAACCGTGATATTTCCATTTTGGAAAGTTCATTGAAACCATTCCCAAGAATGACCTATGATGAAGCTGTTGACATTATAAAAGGAAAAGTCCCCGTAAATGGCGTTTATAGCATTGCTTTACTCGAGAAAGAACTGAAAGACGCTGAAGATAGTTTAGTTGCTATTGACAACGAAATAGAAGAAAAAGAGAAAAAAATAGCTTCTGGCTCATTAAAAAAAGGTGAAGTTAACTTTATGACTGCAAAAGTGATACAGTTAAAACAAGAAAAAAATGACATCGAAGAATTGTTAAGAAACATACCAACTTGGTTAAACAGTGCACGCAACTTTGAATACGGCAATGATTTTGGCGGCAGCGATGAAACAGTACTTACCAAATTATTTGATTCTCCAGTGATGGTTTATGACTGGCCGCATGAAGTAAAAGCATTTTACCTAAAAAGAAATCCTGAGGACAATCGATTTGCACGAGGCGTTGATGTATTGGCACCTGAAGGCTATGGTGAAATAGTTGGTGGTGGCGAAAGAGAAACCAATGTAGAAAGTTTAATTGAAAAAATCCATGAACACCAACTTCCAATGGAAGAATTTGAATGGTATTTAGATTTAAGAAAATTTGGATCTGTGCCACATAGTGGGTTTGGTTTAGGTTTAGAGCGTTTGGTTACTTGGGTTTGTAAACTCAAACACGTTAGAGAGTCAATTCCATTCCCTAGAATGTACGGCAGATTAAAGCCATAAAAAAAATACAAAATGCTAGATTTTCACAATCATATTATTCCGGGAATAGACGATGGCTCACCAGATTGTGCAATGTCTGATCAGCTCATTCAAGGTTTAAAAGATCTCGGATTTGACGAAATTATTGGGTCACCCCATATCATTATGGATACACATCCCAATAACAAAGAAACAATATCTGAAGCCTTTCTAAAACTAAATGAGCATCAATCAAGCAACAATTCGATGTCGTTGTCTGCTTACGCAGCAGAGTATATGATGGACGATACATTTCTAGCAAAACTGAATCAAAAAGTGCCTTTGTTATGTATTAAAGACAATATAGTATTGGTAGAATTGTCTTATGCTCACAAACCAGACCATTTAGAAACAATGAGTTTTCAACTGCAAATTGAAGGTTATATTCCCATCCTTGCACACCCTGAAAGATACATTTATTATCACAAAGATTATAAAACAACCTATACCTATCTCAAAGATTTAGGATTTGATTTACAGTTAAATCTATTGTCATTGACACCTTATTATGGCAAAGAGGTTCAAAATATAGCCTTAAAGTTATTGAATGATGGTTTGTACGATTTTGCTTGCACTGATTTACACCATTTGAGGCACTTAGAAGCCCTACAATTCTTAAACAATGAACATGGCTCTTTGAAAGAATTGTTCCAAAAATACAATTTTAGAAATTCCGAATTGTCTCTTAGGCAATCAAATTAATACCCATAGATTTGTTTTAAAGTAAGTTTTTCTATCTTACCGTACTTCTTCAAATCCTCGTCGTTGATTCTATCTTTACTTGCAACAACCCCGATATGGTACGTTTTATTTGAAACAAACTCTTTGTGATATTTTACAACGTCCTCCATGTTTATTGTTTTTAATTTTTCGTACATCAACTTAGATGGATCTTCTGAGTAGTTCATGCGTTTCATTGTCCAATAGGTATTTACATAATTTTCTGGTAAAATTCTATTTGATTCAATGTTATTCACCAAACTTTGTTTAGAAAGTTCAAAAACTTCTTTATTTACAGGCAATTCATTCAGTAAGGAGTTCATTGAACCAATGGCATCATGAAACTTATCTGATTGCGTGCCCACAAATGCCGTCATGTAATTCAACTTATCTGCTTTGTTTGGTATACTTAAAATTGCATTTGTACTGTATGCTAAAGCTTTAGACTCTCTAATTATTTGAAAAACAACGCTGCTCATATCACCACCAAAATATTGATTGAACGCACGTAAATCTGTTAAATTTGAAGGATTAAATAAACCTGCAGGAGAATACCATCTTACATTTGCTTGAACTTGTGGATAATCTACAAAATAAACCTTTGGCTCGGAGAAAGATAGTTCTTTTAATTTTGGCGATACAACATCAACAAATTCCTTATATTTTTTCTCACAAAATCCACTTTTTTTCAATGCTTTTGTAACATCTTCAAGGCTACGTTGGCCGTAATAACTAATTTCACGGGTACTATTAAACAAATCAGCGATTGTTTTTAATAAAATTTTGTTGTTGAGCTTTTGAATTTCTTCATTAGAAATTTGGCACGTACTTGGGTTGTAAGGACCATATTTAATGTAATTTCCCAAATTCTGTTGTATCACCGATACATTTGATTTCGAATTCTCTCTGGTTTTAAGATAATCTTGAATCAATGCTTGAAGCTTCGCGTTGTCTGCTTTTAAGTTTTTTATCCAGCCTGAAATTAACAGAAGGGAATTATCAAAACTTTCTTCCGGACCTTGTAATGTCAAGTAACTAAAATCTGGGGTACTACTCAACTTATATGTGCAGCCTAGTTTAAACATTTCAACGGATATTGCTTCCAAAGATTTGGTTTTACTACCCAATAGTTGTAAATACTCTATCGCCATAGAATTGGTAAGGTTGTGATATTCTCCATGATTAAAACGAATGTTTAAATTGAACAATCTATTTGACTCATTTCTTACATAGAAAACAGGAGTATTGTTAATTTGTTGGCTTTGAACAAAGGATGGGTCAAAGAAAGTGGGATTCAGTGTATTGGAGTTAATTTCAGACCATTGTTTAACAAAATCACTCTGTTTATCCCTATTCAATTCAACAGGATGAATTTCTGGTTTTTTAATTTTTACGTTTTCAGGAGTAGTGCCTTTTTTCTTGTAAACAACAACCCGATCATTTCCCAAAAATTCTTTTGCAAACTCAACAATTTCTTCTTTGGTTATTTTTGACATTTCAAACAGCTCGTTCATTGTATTTTGGTAAGGTTTGTCATTCACATAACCCTCCATGATAATTGAACATCTATTCTCATTTCCATTAAACGCTTTAAGTTTTGAAATTTCTTCATTTAAAACAATGGCTTTTACCATTTCAGCGTCAAAATCACCTTTTTGTATTTTATTGATGCCTTCAATTAACAAACTCTTAACGGAATCAAGAGTTTGACCCTCTTTTGGGGTGCCGTAAAGAATAAATACGGAATAGTCTTTCAATGTTTGAACGGCAGATCCAGCCTCCAATATTTTTTGATTTTTAACCAATTCTAATTCTAAAATTCCCGCTGAAGTATTGGTAAGTAATAAATCCACCAACTTCAATTTCTGAATGTTTTTGGGATTATCATAATCCACCCTATAACCCAACATTGTTAATTCTTCACTAGGTCCTACAACATCAATTATTCGTTCAACATTTCTGGGTTCTTCGGGAATATAGGAATAACTTGGAACGGGCTTTGGCTTCATGTAAGCAAATTTTTCATACACTGATTTGGCCAATTCATCAGGATTGATGTCTCCGGACATAATAATAGCCATATTATTTGGCACATAATAGGTATTGTAATACTCTCTTATGGCTTTAAGTGATGGATTTTTTAGATGTTCTATTGTACCAATTGTAGTTTGTTTACCGTAATTGTGATTTTTAAATAATTCACCATACAATTTTTCCCAAACTTGGTTCATATCTCGGTCAATGCCTATGTTTTTTTCTTCATAAACCGCTTCTAACTCAGTATGAAAAAGCCTTAAAATTGGATTACGGTATCTCTCTGATTCCAATACAAGCCATTTTTCAATATTGTTGGATGGAATATCATTTATGTATACGGTCATATCGTTAGACGTGAATGCATTTGTTCCTTGTGCACCAATGGCCTGACACATTTTGTCAAATTCGTTGGCAATAGCAAATTTGGCCGCAACTTGGCTCATACTATCTATCATTCTATAAACAAGTTCTCTTTGAGATTCGTCTTTAAGAGTATTGTATTTTTCATATAATGAGTCAATGATTGCCAAGTATTTTTTTTCATTTTCCCAATCAGCAGTTCCATATTTATCAGTACCTTTAAACAACATGTGTTCTAGGTAATGTGCCAAACCTGTGTTGGTAGAAGGATCGTTCTTGGAACCAGTTTTTACAGCTACCATTGTATAGACCCTTGGTGTAGTGCGATTCTCTGAAGTGATCAATGTGAAACCGTTATTGAATGTATAATGCCGCGTGTTTAATGGGTCATTATTGAACTTTCTCATCGTCCAATTTTCGGTTTTAGTATCTGAATAAGAACTAATTCTATTCTGTGCAAATACAAAATGCAATTGACACAATAACATCAACCCCAATAGTTTTTTCATATAACAAAGATACAATATCCTCTATTGTGTTATAAATTCGTTTCGATGAAAATTTTTACTTTGTATTTTTCTCTTATTTTGATTTTAACCTCATCTGTATACCAAAATGGATTTTTGAATCAACAAATAAAGCACGAAAGAGTAAAAGTTGCTTACAGTGAAAAAGGCAAAATTCTAAAATCGAAATTAAGTTTATCAAAAATTGACTGGCAACAATTGCAAATTTTAATGGTTGCTTACAAGGAGGAATCAATGTTAGAGGTGTATGTCAAAAATAAAAAAGCCCGAAAATTTCAACTTTATAAACAATACCCAATTTGTGTAAAATCAGGAACATTGGGTCCAAAAAGAATGGAAGGAGACCAACAAGTGCCCGAAGGATTTTATCACATTAACGTGTTCAATCCTTACAGCGATTTTCATTTGTCTCTTGGCATAAATTATCCGAACAAATCAGATCAAATACTTGGAAATAAAAATAAACTTGGCAATGCCATTTTTATTCACGGTTCTTGTGTTTCTATTGGTTGTTTACCAATGACAGATGAGGCAATAAAGGAAATATATTTGCTAAACGTTTTTGCAAAAAACGCAAATCTAAGCAAAATTCCCGTTTATATATTTCCCTTTAGAATGGATAAAAACAATAGTGAAAAATATTTTAATACACATAGAGAAAACAAAACACTTATTACATTCTGGAAGAACATTCAATCTGGATACACAATGTTTAATTTAAAAAAACAGGAATTAAGAATTACAATTGATGAAACTGGTAGTTATATTTTTTAGTGTTATTTCTTTAAATAAGGCTTAATCTCTCAATTACATTTGCAGCGTGAAAAAAGGCATACACTCGATATATCTGTCCACTGGAAGCAATTTAGGCCCTTCAATAGAAATTTTAGAAATGGCGAATTGTTTAATCCAAAAGCATATCGGAAACATTAAATTAAAATCAGCATTTTATAAAACCGCGGCATGGGGCAATACCAATCAACCTGATTTTATAAATCAAGTATTAAACGTACACACTTTATTTACGCCCCTGATTATATTAAAAAAAATAGAAAAGATAGAAAGAGAATTAGGTCGACTTAGGGTAGAGAAGTGGGGTCCTAGAATTATCGACATTGATATTTTGTTGTATGACAATGAAATAATTAAAACTGCAGAACTTGAAATCCCCCATCCAGAAATGTTGAATCGAAATTTTGTATTAAAACCCTTATTAGAAATTGCATCCAAATTGATTATGCCTAATTCCAAACAGCCATTGAAAGAACTCGCAAAAAAGAATACAGACATTTTACCAATCTTGAGATTGCCATGATTCTAGAACCATATGTCATTCCTCCATTAACTTGGTACATTAAAGGTATTCAAGTTGGAAACTTCAAAGTTGGAAATAGTGTAAATAAGGAGTCCTTGAAAAAAACAAAGGGATATGCCATTAATGCGCCCAATAAATCACAAATATTGCAATTTCCAACCTTCGAATACAATCAAGAAATAAACGATTTAACCATCAATTATTCCGTTAAATGGATTTCTGAACACAAAAATGCGCTACAAGCTGCTTACGGCAATTCTCCATTCTTTGAATTTTACAACTATAAAATTTATACTCATTTTGATAATAAATACAATACAATGAGCGAGTTGCGATTTCATTTATTAACTCAATTACACAAAATATTGAATTTAGAAAAATTCGAATTGAAATTTATAAATGAAGTTTCAGAAGAACAAACGTCAGATTTTACATTAAAAATTCCAGAATACCCTCAAGTTTTTGAAGATAAATTCGGATTTCGACCTGAAGTATCTATATTGGATTTAATCTTTAATCTTGGCCCAATGTCGAAAGATTATCTATTTAAATTCTCGAGTATATGACTACAAAAAGTCGATTTATTTAGTTTCTTGCCTATACCTTTGTTTCGAATATGTCTGTAGTTAAAAAGCTAGCCTCACAAACAGCCGTATATGGCTTAAGCACCATGGTGGGTAGGTTTATAAACTATTTACTTGTTCCAATTTATACGGCGGTTCTTTTAAATATTGCGGATTACGGGGTAGTAAGCGTAATGTTCAGTTATGCCAGTCTATTTTCTGTAATTTTTGCAATGGGTTTGGAAACAGCATTTTTCCACTTTGCTCAAAAAACCGATTCTCCCGAACAGGTATTTTCCAACGCAGTTCACGCTTTAATACTGAGTGGATTGATATGGTTAATTGTAGTCAGAATTTTTTCGAGTGAAATAATGGCATTTATTGGCTATCCAGACCATCCTGAATATGCCTTTTGGTTTGCTTTAATTTTGGTATTTGATTCTATTTCTGCACTTGGATTTGCTTGGTTCAGATTTAAACAACAGCCTTGGAAATTTGCAAGTATCAAATTAACTAACATTATTATAAATGTATTCTTTAATCTGTTTTTCCTATTCATTTTACCAGAACTTCCTCAAAGTTTTGAGTTGATTTTTAGTCCATTTGTTCAAAAGCAAAATCAAGTTTCTTATATCTTTTTTTCATCTCTACTTGCTGCAATATTAACAATTCCTCTTATGTATAAAATATTTAAGTACATACTTTTAGGAATTGACTTTGAATTACTTAAAAAAATGTTAAAATATAGCTATCCGTTAATTTTTATTGGACTAGCAGGTATGATAAATGAAACCTTCGACCGAATTCTTTTGAAAAAAATCCTCCCTGAAAGCCAGGCCGATTATCAAACTAGTATTTATAGTGCATTTTATAAATTGAGTATGATTTTAACCCTATTTGTTCAAGCATTCCGGTTTGCTGTTGAGCCCTTTTTCTTTCAACAGTCTAAAAGCGAAGATTCCAAAACAACATACGCCTATGTTATGAAGTGGTTTGTATATGCTGTTTCGGTTATCTATTTATTTACACTGTGTATTCTACCTTGGATTGCTCCCCTTTTAATAAGAAATCCGGAGTATTTTAAAGATCCAAATGGATTGGCTATAGTTCCATATTTATTGGCAGCAAATTTGTTTTTGGGAATCTATTATACACTATCAGTTTGGTACAAAGTTTCCGATAAAACAAAAATTGGCACCATTCCAGCAATATTTGGTGCTCTTTTGACAATCATTTTAAATATGATTCTCATACCTATTTTAGGCATTAAAGGCTCCGCAATTACAACATTGATTGTATACTTTTCTATGGTAATAGTGGGGTATCTTCTATCTAGGAAACATTACCCTATTCCATATAATCTTCCTTTAATCGTATCCGTTTTGGTTTTGTGTTTTGTTTTGGGGGATGTTATATTGCAATTAAATTTTACACCACTCCACACTATATTGCGCATTTCTTTATTTTTCATTTTTATAATGGGGATTTACATTTATGAAAAAAAATCTGTATGAAAATTAAAATTTTAAATCAATCCAAAAATCCACTTCCAATTTATCAAACATTTGGAAGTGCAGGAATGGATGTTCACGCAAACATTTCGAATAAAATCGAATTAAAGCCATTTGAAAGAAAGTTAATTCCCACCGGTTTATTCGTTGAGATTCCGCAAGGTTTTGAAATCCAAGTAAGACCAAGAAGTGGACTTGCATTAAAACATGGCGTGACAGTATTAAATTCTCCGGGCACCATAGATTCAGACTTTAGGGGTGAATTGATGATATTATTGATCAATTTGGGGGATGAAATTTATCACATTGAATTAGGCGAGCGCATTGCGCAACTCGTTATTGCCTCGGTAATAACAATTGAATGGGAATCAATAAATACTTTGAGTGAAACCGATAGAGGTACTGGGGGATATGGAAGTAGCGGTAAATAAGCGAAATGTTCATGATAAATTCACAAACTTTGCCTTAATTTGCACACCGATTGAAGAAATAGCAATTTATGAAATTAATCATACCAATGGCTGGCATGGGAAAAAGAATGCGGCCGCATACCCTAACTACACCAAAACCACTTATTAAAGTAGCAGGAAAATCCATAATTAATTGGTTAATAGAAGATATCGCAGCAGTATGCGACGAAGAAATTGATGAAATTGGATTTGTTATTGGTCGTTTTGGAGAAGAAACTGAGCATGAATTAATTAGAATTGCTGAAAGCGTTGGTGCAAAAGGTAAAATTTTCTATCAAGACATAGCCGAAGGAACTGGACATGCAATTTTGTGCGCGCGCGAATGTTTAAAAGGAGAAGTTATTGTTGCCTTTGCCGATACTCTTTTCAAAACAGATTTTCATTTAGATAAAACCAAAGATGGTGTTATTTGGGTTCATAAAGTAGACAACCCAAGTTCTTTTGGAGTAGTGAAATACAACTCTGATAACATTATAACCGATTTCGTAGAAAAGCCGCAAAATTTTGTTTCAGACCTTGCTATTATTGGGATATACTACTTTCAAAGCGGTGAAACCTTAGAATCCGAATTGCAATACTTAATTGACAATGACATAAGAGACAAAGGCGAATATCAGCTAACTGATGCAATGGAAAACATGAAAAACAAAGGCATGTTGTTTGTACCTGGGGCGGTTGAAGAGTGGTTAGATTGTGGAAATTATTCTGCTACTGTTTATACCAATCAAAGAGTTCTAGTAAACAAAAAAGACCAAATGCAAATTGACTCCAATCGTTTTGATTCGAGCGTGAAAATTCACGAACCTTGTTTTATTGGTGCCGGTGTTCAACTAAAAAATTGTGAAATTGGTCCATTTGTAAGTATTGGAAACAATTCATCACTAGAAAATTGCGTTATTCGCAATACCATCATTGAAGACAATTGCACGTTTAACAACTTTGATTGTGAAAATTCAATGTTTGGAAATTTTGTATGCATAGACGGAACTTGCAAAGAATACAGCATTGGAGATTACAGCACTATCCGTTAGTGTGTAGTTTACTTTTAGTTTTTTGTTTCGTTTTTAATTTTCATTCTCTTACTTGTCAGTCAATTGTTGCCGAAAAGAGCAATCCGAAAGCAGTTTTTACAAATGCCGAATTATTGTACCAACAAAATAAACTTGATGAAGCACTTGAGTTATTCAAGACTATAGAGAATATAGATACTATTTCTCCTGCTGTAAACTATAGGTTGGCATGTATTTTTCTAGATAAAAAAGAAATTGATCAGGCCAAATTCTATATAGGTAAAGCGGTACTTTCAAATCCAGATAAAAACGAGTTTCTTACAAAACAAGCTGATATTTTAGTTCAAAAATTCGAGTTTAAAGAAAGTGTAAAAATTCGAAAAAAATTAGTTGCACTTAATCCCCGATATCCATCGAGGTATGAAGATTTATTTAAAAATTTAATTCAAGTTTCAGAGTTCAATGAAGTCATTGTTTATTGCCAACAATTTGAAAATCAATTTGGACTAAATCTAAATATTATGCGTTTCTATGAGTATGCATTTAATGTTATCAAACAATTTGATTCGGTAATAGATTTAAGAAGACGTTATTACCTAAAACACCCCGAAGATTTCCAAAATTTCCAAGATTATTACAAGTCATACTCTCAATATCATCCTGAAAAAGCAAAATTGGAATTAAAGCAGAAATTAATAAATGACAGTTTAAATTTCGAATTAGTGGAATTTTACATCCAAATGGTAGAAAAGGAATATTTTATTGCAAATTCCATTGAAAAGCTAAAAATATATGATGAAAACAAAGAATTGATATTCAAATTAATACAACATCCACCCAAACAAAACAAAATCGAAAAGTTTGCTGGGTTAGAAATTATATTGGACAATGAACCTTCAAGCGAAAAGATAAAATTGATCTATTTTCAATTAAAAAGAGACAATGATAATTTATACAAACAAGGTAGTATGAATAAAATATTTTGGAGAAAATTCTATAATTTAAACGAATATTTAATTGCAAGTGAAATACTCGAAGAAATAAGAATCCAAAATATAGATGATTTAGAAAATTATTATTATCTTGTAAGATGTTATTATGAATTAAATCAAGCAATTAAAATTGACAATTTAATTCTAGAATTGAGAGAAACGTTTCCCTTTTTAGAAAAAGAAATTCAAACTTTGAGTGCTGTTATCTTAAAAATGAAAGGTAAAAATGAAGAAGCGATATTAATTTTTAATGGTCAGCTTAGTTTGATTAAACCTTGGAATAAAATAATGGGTGATGCTTATAATCAATTAGGAAGAACCCAAATTGCACTTAAATACTACAAACAAGCTTTAAATGATTCTGATTTAAATGAACGCTCCTATATAAATCTTACCGAAAAACTTAAAACCACCAAATGAAAAAAATCACTTTCCGAATAGCGCTAATTATTTTTATTACAAACATTTCATTGTCAAATTATGTAAATGCCCAATCGGTAGATCCAGCAACTTGGAACTACTTTACAGGAAAATATGATTTAGACTATTCAGATGGACAGGATGATTATTCCGGAAATTTATCCTTGAGAATGAAAAAGGACAGTATACTTTGGTTTTCAATTTCTGCAGTTCTTGGCATTCAAATTTTAAAAGGTAAAATTACAATTGACAGTGCATTTATATTAGATCTATATTCTAAAAAATATTATTCTTTAGCCATTCAAGACCTTTCAAAATTACAATCCATTATGCCTGTGGCTGCAAATTTAAGAAGTCTCCAAGAATTGTTCTTAGGGGGTAAAATTGTTAAGGATTATACTTTTACAGATTCTGCGGGTTTGGCTTTTAGGGGACTCCCACCAAATGGAAATTTACACGGAAAAATAGAAAACTCTCAAATTAAAGAATACGTATTTAAAAGAAAAGGTGGTAAAGAAAATTTTCAAATTAATTACGAAAAGCGTTTAGGCAAAGATGAGTATTACGTACCAGAAGAAATGGTAGTGCGTTCTGAAAGTGACTCAAAAATAGTACGTTTAAATTTTTCGTTAAAAAGTGCGAGCTTTGAAGTAATACCTTCGTACCCATTTGCTATACCGAAAGATTATAAAAATGAAACCCTTGGGTTCTAATGCCATAAAATGGGCAACTTTAGTTGTTTTTATCTTTAGTTTGGGCAATGGGTTTACACAAAATTCTCGTCGGGCACTTGAAGCAAAACGCAGGAGGGTTGAAAGGGAGATTGCAGAAAGCCAAAAAATTTTATTTCACACTCAAAAGCAAAAACAAAATACACTATCCCAGCTGAACACAATTTCTAGAATTATAGAGCAGCGTACTGCATTGATTCAAAATTTACAAATGGAAGTGGTTGCAAATGAAGATGAAATTTTCAAACAAAGTTTACAACTTGAAATTTTAAAAACGAGTTTTGAAAACGAAAAACAAAAATTATCAAAAACAGTAAAAAAAGCATACAAATCCAGAAAATCCGGACGAGAAGTTGCCTTTGTTTTTACCTCTAAAAATTTGAAACAAGCACTAAGAAGATGGAAATACTTGCGTAAAGTGTCAGATTTTAGGAGATATCAAATTGGGCAAATTCAAGTACAATGGGAACAAGTGCAAACAGCGATTGTTAATTTAAATGAAGTAAAACAGCAAAAGACGAATTTACTCACTTCAAAGGAAAAAGAGAAAACCAAGTTAGAAAGCGACAAAACCACAAAAGTGGAAATGGTAAATCAACTTTCGAAAAAAGAAAATGAGTTAAATGAACGAATTAGAATAAAACAAGGGCAAATGGCAAAATTAAACCGTGCAATAAGCAATGCCATTGCTCGGGAAATAGAAGCTGAACGAAGACGACAAGAACGAATTGCTGCAAGAAAAAATCAGGGAACTTCTACTACAAAAAAATCCAAAACCATTGAAGCCACCCCTGAAACACGTGAACTTAGCAATTCATTTTCCAAAAATAGAGGGATACTTCCATGGCCTGTTGATAGAGGATATGTGTCTCAGAAATTTGGTGTTTATCCACACCCTGATTTTAAGAATATCACACTTCAAAATAACGGTATAGATATCACTACAAATAAAGACGCCGTAGTTAAATCTGTTTATAAGGGAACAATAAGTGCCATATTATCAATTCCAGGCCAAGGTGAAGCAGTGTTGGTAAATCATGGTGAATACTTTACTGTTTATTCTCGTTTGAGCGAAGTATTTGTTCAAAAAGGTGAAATTATTGGAATAGGAAAAACCATAGGAAAAGTTATGACAGATGACGAGGGTAAGTTTGTTTTACAATTTCAAGTATGGTTGGGTCAAGAAAAACAAAATCCTCAAAATTGGCTAAAATCAAAATAAAATGAAAAAAGTTGCTATAGTAGGTGCAGGTGTAATGGGTGCTGGTATTGCTTTAAGTTCGGTATTGGCTGGTTACGAAACCGTGGTATATGATATCAATACAAACACTTTGGAACAAAGTAAAGAGTATATTAAAAACCAATTGAACATCGCCCTAAGCAAACAAAAAATCAATGAAGAACAAAAGAACACGGCTTGGGCATTGTTGAAATTTACGGAAATATTTGAAGAAGTTAGAGCCAATTTAATAATAGAAGCAGTTGTTGAAAAGCTTGCAGTAAAGCAACAGCTATTTCAACAACTAGAAATGCAAAATGATATAAACACCATTTTTGCATCAAATACATCGTCAATACCCATCACTCAAATAGCTTCTGTTTTAGTCAATCCAGAACGGTTAGTTGGTGTTCACTTCTTTAATCCTGCCCATTTGATGAAATTAATTGAAATCATTAAAGGGGCTTCTACCAATGACGAAGTGGCACAAACTGCATATACTTGGGCCATTTCAATTGGCAAAACCCCTGTTTATGCCAAGGATTCTCCGGGATTTATAGTAAATCGAGTTGCTCGACATTTTTATGTTGAAAGTTTAAAGATACTGGAAGAAAACACAACAGATATTGAAACCATTGATTCATTGGTTGAATCCATGGGATTTAAAATGGGGCCTTTTAAATTGATGGATCTAATTGGCGTAGAAACGAATTATTCCGTAACGAATTCTATGTTCGAACAGTTTAATTTCGATCCAAAATTTCGTCCAAACAGAATCCAAAAACAAAAAGTTGACGCTGGATTCTTTGGCAAAAAAACTGGAAAAGGGTTTTATACTTATGACTAAACTTTTCGTGTTAATTGCTATTTTTTTGGTGTTTGTCTCTTCATGCGACGACTCACGCAATGCCACAGAAAATATACCGAAAGGGCTTGTAAATTTAGTGATTGATTTAAACTTATCGTCTAACATGCATTTGGTAAACCCTGGAACACATTTATATGCAGAAGGTGGCGTAAAAGGCGTTTTGATATTGCATGATTACGACGACAATTGGTATGCATACGAGCGCACTTGCGCTTTTGAACCCACTAAAAACTGCTCTAAAATTTGGGTTGATTCAATTAATTTACAACTGGTTTGCGGTGATAAAACATCCACCAAATTTACCCCATGTTGTGAGAGTAAATACATGTTTTCCGGATTTCCTACACAAGGTCCTGCTGCGGGGAGATTGGCCCAATATTACATAACTAGGAACGGAAGTCTACTTCAAATATATAATTAACATTTTTTTTGATTTTCCGCTTGAAAAGCAAAAAAAAAATTAGGAATGTGGTAAACCTGTGTAAAATTTTTCAAAAAACTTTTTTTTAGTCCGGAGTTTATTATATTTGTCGTACACAATATCTACTAAAACCTAATAAAATCAGACGTAATATGATTAAACACTACCTAAAATCAACAATTTTAACATTAAGCTTGGCAGTTACTGCGGGGAGCGTTATTGCGCAATCTCCTGGTACACATGGAATTGAAGCGAACTTTGGCTTACGTGAATACATTGGAGACATGGGTTCTAGTTTGATGTTTGCTTCTAAACCGATCTACCAAGGTGGAGGTTTAGCATTCACGTACTATATCAATCCAAGTATCGATGCCGTAGCAAATTTATCTTTTGGAGAGATTGGTTTTACCCAAAACATTTCAAATTTTGCAGTTGAAAAAGACATTATTTGGAGAAGTTTTAGAGCACAAACCGGCGACTTTACATTGGGTGCTAGATATAAATTAAACAACAACATTATTTTATCAGAGGAATCAAAATTTGCACCTTATATTTATGGTGGAGTTGGTGCTTATTCTGTAAACTCAACTATTAAATGGGGTCCACATCCTTACACAGCGGCCACCCGAATTGATCCTGTGTACCAATCTGAACATTTGGTACAAAATACAATTAACGACATTGGAATGTCATTACAAGGTGGTTTAGGTTTCAAGGTTTTCATTACTCAAGCGTTGGCCATTCAATGGTCTTATACATTGACTTATACCTTTAATGACCGTTGGGATGGTGCAAACGACCCAAATCCAAATCCTTCCATCGACAAACCATTGGTACATAAATTATACAGAAGCAATGATGCCTGGGGCTATCATGCGCTCGGTTTTGCATTCGCATTGGGTGAAAGTTCTGGCCCAGCTAAACTAAAAGACAAAGATGAAGATGGTGTTCCAGACAAATACGACAAATGTAAAAATACCTTACCTAAGCACCGCAAATTTGTGGACAATGTAGGTTGCCCTGTTGATACAGATGGTGATGGCCTATTAGATGGCGATGATGAGTGTATTGATAAAAAAGGTAGTCTAGCATTTAACGGATGTCCAGATACTGACAACGACAGTATTCCAGATAGAATCGATGCATGTCCTACGGCTAAAGGATCAAAAACCATGAACGGTTGCCCTGATTCAGACAATGACGGCGTTGCAGATAAAGAAGATCGTTGCCCTGCATCCGCTGGTTTAGTTGCTCTTAAAGGTTGTCCTGATAAAGATGGCGATGGAGTATCAGATTTGGATGATAAATGCATTGCTAAGCCAGGTTCAATAGATCATCAAGGTTGTCCTGATACAGATGGAGATGGCGTATTTGACAATTCTGATAGATGTCCAGACAAGCCAGGATCTATAGCTTCCAAAGGATGTCCTGAAATCAAAGCTGACGTAGTTAATAAAATTGCTTTGGCAGCTAAAGGTATCAATTTCGAAACCAGTAAAGCAACCATCATAGCCACTTCATTTAAAAACTTAGACCAATTGGCGGACATTTTAAATGAGTTTCCAGAAGCACAAGCTGAAATCCAAGGACATACAGACAATGTTGGCGACGCAGTTAAGAATAAAACACTGAGTCAAGAACGTGCCAATGCTGTTAAGGAATATTTACAGGGTAAAGGTATTGCTCTAAATAGATTGACAGCAGTTGGATATGGTTCTGAGATGCCAATAGCAGAGAATAATACTCCTGCAGGAAAAGCAAAAAACAGAAGAGTAGATTTCAAATTGAACTATTAACATTTTTAAATAATTTTCAAAAGGGTAGAACAATGTTCTACCCTTTTTTTTTACATTTTGGAGATGTCACCTTAACGGATAATGACTAATTTTGCGTTATTGGTTTTTTAGATAACGCTTAATTTCAATGAAAGAAAAAATTTTAGTAACTGGTGGATTGGGATTTATTGGTTCACACACTGTAATCAGTTTATTCGAGGCTGGATTTGAACCAATTATTGTTGATAATCTAAGTAATTCCAACATATATGTTTTAGACGGTATAGAAGCAGTAATTGGATACAGACCTGAAATACACGTATTTGATGTTTTAGACCATGTTAAATTGAATGAATTGTTCAAAATTCATACTATATCGGCTATCGTACATTTTGCTGCTTTTAAAGCTGTAGGCGAAAGTGTTCAGTTTCCAATAAAATATTACAAAAACAATGTAAGCGGTTTAGTTACCCTATTAGAGGTAATGGAAAAAAATGAAATTCAAAATATTGTATTTAGCAGTAGCTGCACTGTTTATGGAGAACCCGATATTATTCCTGTAAGTGAAAATAATAAATTAAAACCTGCTGAATCTCCATATGGTGCTACCAAACAAATGGGTGAAATTATTCTCAAAGACAATGCACATTGGTGTCAATCACAATGTTTAAGGTATTTTAATCCAATTGGCGCCCACTCTAGTGCAAAAATTGGAGAATTGCCATTGGGTGTTCCAAATAATTTAATTCCATTTTTAACCCAATCTGTATCTGGACTAAGAGATGAGTTGACCGTATATGGCAACGATTATGATACCCCGGATGGCACTTGTATTAGGGACTACATTCACGTTGTAGATTTGGCTGAAGCGCATGTTCATTCGGTAAAAAGGCTATTAAAACATCAACAATTAACTGCATTTGAAGTATTCAATATTGGAACAGGAACTGGTAGCTCGGTTTTAGAAGTAATAAATACTTTTGAAAAAGTAAATGGTGTTTCCGTTCCCCATAAAATAGGAGAAAGAAGATCTGGAGATGTCGTAAAAGTTTGGGCCAATACAGAAAAAGTAAACACAGTTCTTGGTTGGGTAGCTAAAAAGAATTTAGAAGACATGCTTAAAGATGCCTGGAATTGGCAAAAATCACTAAATTCGATTTCTAAATAACAAAAAAGTCAAAGCCAACAATCCAATATAAGCTGCGATAAATCCTAAATCCCCTAGATAATAATAAACTGTTTTAATTGAATTTGAATGAATTTCTTTTGATACAGCACATTTTTCATACCATTTGGTTTCGTTATAAGACTTGCCTAATGGATCTATGAAGCCTGAAGTACCTGTATTTGCACTGCGCGCTACCCATTTTCTAAACTCAATTGCCCTTAATTTAGCATATGAAAAGTGTTGTTTGTGACCAGGAGTATTGTGCCACCAAGCATCATTGGTAATAATACCTAACCACGTAGCTCCATTTTTTAAGTAACCACGAATGTAATCTCCATATATACTCTCATAACAAATAATAGGCGCTACTGGATATTTATTGCCCAAAGAAAATGCCGAATCACTGATTCCTAAGCTACCAGTTGAACTATTTTCATCTAAAGTTAATGCCAAATTCTCTAAAATAGGAAATGTTTGTATAAAGGGTAGTTGCTCAGTACCTGGAACCAATTTCGATTTGTGATAAAACGTAGATGGATTATTGCTGGCTAAACACAACGCTGAATTATAAAGGTTGTAATACAGATTGTCTTCATATTTACTTTTCCGTGCAGACCTATTTGGCTTAACATTGGTTTTGTAATATTGAATGCCATTAATTCCTGTTAGGACTTGAAGATTGGGAAATGAAATATTATTCAGACTATCTTTTGTATTTAATAAATAGTTATAAATAAGGTTTATTTGGATATCCGCATCTTTATTATCTATATCTATATTTGAAACTAAAGACGTTTCAGGCCATAAAATCCAGTTCGTTTTAGAAGAAATATTCGATTTAGAACTATCAATCATTTCCATGGTCATATCGACTGGATTTCTCACAAATTTTTCGGTCCAAGGATCGAAACTAGGCTGTAAAACTGTTACATTTATTTTATCTCCTTTGTTGATTGAAGTGGTAGAATAAAGTAAAATTGACAATGCCATTAAACAACAAAATGTAATTATGTTATACTTTATCCACTTTAAATTTCCTGAATTAATCCAATTAAAAAAGAACCAATTTGCAAATAAAACCCAAAGTGTTCCACCCAAAGTACCAGTAAATTCGTACCATTGAATTAAGCCGACCATGCCTGAGAATCCATTTCCCAAACACAACCATGGCCAACTCAAATCCCAACGGTGATGCCCATATTCGTATAATATCCATCCTAGAGAAAACAGTAAAAAATGCGAATTCGAAAATTCTCTATTTTTAAACAATCTGAAAACAATGAATGGAACGAGCATAAACAAAGAATTGAGAATAATCATGACAATAGATCCAACATCTGATGCAAAATAAACCCACCAAGTCACTGAAATATTCCATCCTAAAAGAGCTAAATACAATTGTCCATAATATTTCCATTTGGAAGCTTGAATTTCAGTTTTAGCTATTACAAAAAAAGGAATAAAAGAAACAAATAATAATGGTGTAAAACCTATTGGCTCCCATGCTAAGACAAAAAGCAGAGTGGGCAAAAAGACCCAAACCCATTTGGGAAGATTCTTAATTTTCAATCTCATCGGATTTTAATTCTATATTTTTTGCTGCCAACACCACTACAAATTCTCCTTTTGGCGCCTTATTCTGAAAATGAAGTACAACATCTGAAATAGGACCTGTAATGGTTTCTTCGAATTTTTTAGTTAATTCTCTTGAAACACTAATTAGTCTATTTGGTTCACAAAGCTCTGCCAATGAAATGAGGGTTTTAAGAATTTTGTGTGGACTTTCATAAAAGACTATGGTACAATTGGCTTCTGCAAATTCAGTTAGTTTCGTTAACTTTCCTTTTTTCGCTGGAATAAATCCTTCAAAAATAAATTTATGCAATGGAAAGCCACTTTTAATAAGTGCTGGTACAAAAGCGGTAGGTCCTGGCAAAACTTCAACTTGAATATCATGTTTTAATGCTTCTCTTACCAGTAAATAACCAGGATCTGAAATGGCGGGGGTTCCAGCATCAGAAACTTGGGCAAAGGTTAAACCATCCAGAATTTGGTTTATAAAATGCTGAACTTTATGGTGTTCATTGTGGAGATGAAAGCTTTCAAGTCGGGTTAAAATGTGATAATGGTTCAGTAATACTTTTGTTGTTCGCGTATCTTCTGCCAGTATTTTATCTACATTCTTAAGCACTTCAATTGCTCTGATGGTCATATCACCTAAATTACCAATAGGTGTTGGTACAATAAAAAGTTTCCCAGCCATTGCTTTCAAAAATAAGTTGTTTTTTTTCCATAAAACAATAAAAGGTTGCCCTCGGGCAACCTTTTATTGTTAAATTTCTATAAATAAATTATTTAGCTACGCCAACTGATCTCTTTTCACGGATTACAGTTATTTTCACCTGACCAGGATACCTCATTTCGGTCATAATTCTATTTGACAATTCAAATGCCAAAACATCTGCTTGGTCGTCTGATGTTTTTTCGGCACCCATAATAGTGCGCAACTCTCTACCTGCTTGAATGGCATATGCTTTTTCCACACCTGGATAACTAAGTGCCATATTTTCCATATCTTTAATACGTTCAACGTATTGTTCGTCTCCTCGACGTGCACCGGGTCTTGAACCACTTATGGCATCACAGGCTTGAACAATTGGGCTTAACAAAGAAGTCATTTCAATTTCATCGTGGTGGGCTCCAACTGCATTGCATACTTCGGGATGTTCTCCATATTTTTCACATAACTTTAAACCCAACAATGCGTGTGGAGTTTCTTCGTCGTTGTCGGGACATTTCCCAATATCGTGAAGAAGACCTGCACGTTTAGCCAATTTAACATTTAAACCCATTTCTGCTGCCATTGTAGCGCATAAACGGGCTACTTCACGGCTGTGCTTTAACAAGTTTTGTCCATAAGAACTTCTGAACCTCATTCTACCTACATATCGAATTAATTCAGGGTGTAAACCAGTGATCCCAAGATCAACAACTGTTCTTTCACCCCATTCAATTACTTCTTCTTCAATTTGTTTTTTGGTTTTCTCAACCACTTCTTCAATTCTAGCTGGGTGGATTCTTCCATCTCTGATTAAGCGTTCTAATGAAACTCTGGCAACTTCACGACGAATTGGATCATAACAACTCAATACTATGGTTTCAGGTGTATCGTCAATAAGTATTTCGACACCTGTAGCCGCTTCAAATGCTTTGATATTTCTACCTTCTCTACCAATTATTCTTCCTTTTACATCATCAGATTCAAGAGGAAAGGCGGTGACCGTGTTGTCGATAGCCAACTCAGCAGCTGTTCTTTGAATGGTTTGTAAAACAATTCTTTTTGCTTCTCTGGTGGCACCCAATTTGGCTTCATCAACAATATTTTTAGCTAAAATCATGCCTTCCGTATGCGTTTTAGCCTTAACGGCTTCGAGCATTTGATCTTTGGCTTCTTGTTGTGTCAATCCAGCAATTTTTTCTAATTGTTCAAGTTGCTGTTCACGCATTTTAGAAAGATCTTTTTCTTTATTGCGATAAGAATCTAATTGAACGTCCAACTTTTGGTTCTTTTGGGTTGTCTCGTCTTCTCTCAAACGAAGATTTTTCATTTTGTCGTCTAAAGATTGCTCTTTTTGTCTGATTCGATTTTCAGCATTTGACAACTCTTGATTTCTTTTGTTAGTTTCCTGTTCATACTCAGAACGAAGTTGCATATACTTCTCTTTGGCTTCAAGGATTCTATCTTTTTTAAGATTCTCACCTTGACTTTTTGCTTCTTCAAGAACTTTGGTTTTCTCCGTTTCTAGTTGGTTTTTTCTTGCTGTTACAAATACTATGTAACCCACTACCAATCCTAAGATGGCTCCGGCAAGTGCAAATACAATACTGTCCATTTTTTACTCCTTTTTATGTTATATTTTGGAGCATTAACTGAAAATGATTCAACGATTTCCGAGTAAATTTTCAATATCCTGTAGTAATTTCAAATCATCTACATTTGGAAGATTAACTTCTGGAGTCTCCTTTGGCAAACGAACAACTTCGCCTGCAAGGTCTAAGGCGGCCCAAGACAGTCTATCTATTGGATCATTGGAACCAAAGCGTTTAAAGGCTTCAATTCTATTATTCAGCAACTGAGAAGCAAGTAATACCTGTTTTTCATCTTGAACAGAGACGCGTAATCGCATAGGGCGATTGTCTATATTTACTGAGATGAGTATGGTTTCATTGCTCTCCATTGTATTATTCATTTAACAAATCAATGCACCTATCAATATCTCTAACAAGTTGGTTAATTTTGATTTTTAAATCATGGTTATCCGCATTATCGGTTGATATTTCTTTTGCAAGTTTAATCAATTTATTCTGTTCCTTTAAATCATTGATGGTATTTTTTTGAATTTCTATCGTATTATTCATCAAGGCAATTTGCTCATCCAAATCGCTTACTTTTATTTGATTGTCTCGTTTCTCGGCTTCCAACATATTAATAAACATGTCTTTTCGCGCCAATTGTGTTTTCAACAATTCAGCTTCATGGAGTGCGTTGACGTTGGTTTTCTGTTCTATTTTTGGAACTGAAATTTTTAGGATTTCTTCTCTTAATTGAATAATTTCCGCTTTCATTTCCGTATTTTCAGACATAAGCCCGGAAATTTTATCTTTGATATTGTGTAATCTTTGACTTAATTCTAACATGGTAACATTTCTAAAATGATTGAATATTAATTATTTTCTCTAGATAAGTACCGTATCCACTTTTTTTCAAAGGTTGTGCAATTTCTATAAGTTGTTCAGTTGTTATAAATCCTTGTCTCCATGCAATTTCCTCAATACAACCAATCTTTAAACCTTGTCTTTCTTCAATAACTTGTACAAATTGACCAGCTTGCATTAAAGAATTAAAAGTACCTGTATCAAGCCAAGCTGTACCGCGGCTTAAAATCCTAACCTGCAACAATTTTTGTTCTAGGTAGGTTTTGTTTACATCTGTAATTTCGAGTTCTCCTCTTGGTGAAGGTTTTAAATCTTTTGCAATTTGTACAACCTGATTATCATAAAAATATAAGCCAGGAACTGCAAAATTAGATTTTGGATGAATTGGTTTTTCTTCAATGCTCAATGCATTCAATTCGGCATCAAATTCTACTACACCATACCTTTCTGGATCTGAAACGTGATATGCAAAAACGATACCACCCATTGGGTTCTTACAGCTTTTAAGTGTCTCATTCAAATTAGAACCATAAAAAATATTATCACCCAATATCAAAGCCACAGAATCGTTTTGAATAAAATCGGCACCTAGAATAAAGGCCTGTGCCAAGCCATCTGGCGATGGTTGAACACAATATTCGAACCGACAGCCAATTCGCCGGCCATCACCCAATAATTTTTTAAAATTTGGTAAATCTTCTGGTGTGGAGATTATTAGTATTTCCCGAATTCCGGCCATCATTAAAACCGACAAAGGGTAATAAATCATCGGTTTGTCGTAAACTGGCATTAATTGTTTACTAACAGCCATAGTCAATGGATATAGTCTTGTACCCGATCCCCCTGCTAAAATTATTCCTTTCATTTTAATTTAAAAAATTATCAGACTATTTCAATAACAAAATATTGCTTTTTCCCTTTTTGGACAATCAAATATTTATTCAATAAGGCGTGATTCATATTTACAACGGAAGAAACGTCCGTTATTTTCTGTTTATTAATGGCAAATCCATTTGAAGCCATTAATTTTTTAGCTTCAGCTTTTGAGGGAAACACAGTAGCATATTGTGTAACTAGGTCTAAAACTCCCAAACCACCCTCCAAAATATCTTTTTGGATATGCCATTTTTCTAAACCATCTAAAGATGATTCTAAGGTCTTTAAATCTAATGAAGCCAAATCTTCAGCACTTCCATTTCCGAAAAAAACATTGGTTGCCTTTACTGCACTTTCAAAATCAGCTTGAGAGTGAACCCGAACGGTCATTTCCTCGGCCAAAAACCTCTGTAACCCTCTCAAATGCTCGTTACTGTGATGATTTTGAATGGCATTTTCAATGATTTCCCTGGACTGTAAGGAATAAATTTTCACAAACTTTACGGCATCTTCATCAGAAATATTTAGCCAAAATTGATAAAAGCGAAAAGGGCTGGTTTTTAGTGGATCCAACCAAATATTCCCACCTTCACTTTTCCCAAATTTCGTACCATCAGATTTTGTAACCAAAGGCGCAGTAATGGCAAATGCTTCACCACCTTCCATTCGTCGAATCAATTCTGTACCTGTGGTTATATTACCCCATTGATCGCTTCCGCCCATTTGAAGTTTACAACCCAAATTTTTATACAGATGTACAAAATCATACCCTTGAACCAATTGATAACTAAATTCAGTAAAGGATAATCCGCCTGATTCAAGACGATTTTTCACACTGTCTTTGCTCATCATGTAACTCACAGTAATGTGTTTACCAACATCTCGTATAAATTCCAAAAATCCAAAAGGTTTGAACCAATCTGCATTATTTACCAACTCAGCAGCATTTGATTCATGTGAAAAATCTAAAAACTTTTGCAGTTGCAATTTTTGCGCATTCAAATTATGCTGTAAGCTTTCATCTGAGAGTAATTGTCTTTCGGAACTTTTGCCACTGGGATCTCCAACCATTCCGGTTGCGCCACCAACTAAAGCAATTGGTTTGTGTCCAGCTCTTTGAAAAAGTGTCAATAGCATTATCGGTACCATATTCCCGATGTGCAAAGAATCAGCTGTTGGATCGAATCCTATGTAGCCAGTAACTTTTTCTTTGTTTAATAATTCTTGTGTTCCTGGAAAAGAATCATGCAATAATCCACGCCATTGCAATTCTTCAATAAAATCAAAATTTGCTTTAAAATTCATTCTTATTTTCATCGAGTAACTCAGCAATATTATCAGAGATAGCTTGTTTTAATTCATCTGTGCTTTCATCTGTAAGACCACTTGTGGCAAAACTAACAACTTGGGCTGTCTCCTTAAGCATAAAATTTATTTCAAAAACCAAATAATCTATACGTTGAACATACTTCCAAGGGATGTATTTATAGGAGGAAAAGAAATGTTCACGCCAAGAAATTCCATCAATGTCTACTTTCACAAAATAATCGCCTTTCCTTTTATTGTAAATCCACAAAACAATAGGCAATGCAAATCCCAGCCAAATAAAACCACCCTTCCATCCAAATATTCCAAAATGAAAAGCAAATCCCACAAAAACCATAATTCCCAAAACAATAAGCGCAGGCATTTCAGCTTTCAAACGGGGAATTTGAAAATAAAAGTTATGATTTGAACTCATTTTAATCAATAAACAACTTAGTTACTTGATGTCTATTTGCAATGAAATATAGGCCTGTTGGAATTCTAGAAATGTCAATCCGATATATATTGCCTTCTTTAGAAATTGGAACATTTATTTCTACACCGGAAAGACTAGTAATCTTAGGCAAGGTAGATGAATTTACCCAAACTGCATTCGTTGCTGGGTTAGGATAAATAGACAACTCCAATCCATTTTGGTTTAAATCTAACATGCTTGCAGTTCCACCTTTTACATTAATTGCAAAATTTCGCAATGTATCTGGTTGGGTAATTGGAACCGCACCAAAAACTTTGGCATATACTTTAACAGGTATTTTTAAAGGGAACAAACCACTTTGAGTAGGAGTACCTTGAATGTTTACACAACTTAAAGTAGATGGCACAAAAGAACATCTGCTGTTTAGGCATTGGTAACCCAATCCTGGCGGTAATCCCAAAATACTAATTAGAAGCATTGAATCAATTGTTGCTAAAACTGTTTGTCCGCTTTGAACGATTTCAGTATCCTTAAAAACTTTAATGGTAATACCCACATTATAAGCAGAATTTACTTGGCCATCTGGTAAAATAGCTGGCAAAAATCCTGGCGTGGTTAAGTTTTGGTCTGGCGTGCAAACTTGTGCATTGGCGGTAAAAGGTTGAATTGCAGCAATTGCAATTGCAAAAATCCATGAGAACTTGCGTATCATTGTATTAATTTTAATTCGTTTACGAATTTACATGGAAAATACGAATCCTTTGATAACTTTATTGACAATTGCACTAATCTCGCAATTGTCACCCTCATTTGGACAACAAGTGGATAGTACTGCGAATCCAAGAAATTTACTATCAGATAGTTCTGTACAAAAAATAGAACTTGCCGACACCGCAAAACCAAATGAAATTCCCGTTTTACAAACACCAAAACCGCCCAAAAACTTTGAATTTCTGGAAGAAGTAGTAATAAGTTCGAACAAAAAAGCGTCGAAACTTAAAGAAACAGTTGTAGGAATATCTGTTTTAAAACCTTATATTTTTAACAATAAAATTACCTTAAATGCAATCACTGCTTTGAGTCAAGTTCCGGGTGTTGTTATAAACGATGATCAGATAAATATTCGCAGTGGAAGTGGTTGGAGTTATGGTGCAGGAAGCAGGGTAATGGTCATAGTGGATGATATGCCTATGCTTTCTGGGGATGCTGGCATTGTACCTTTCAATTTTTTACCAACTGAGAATATTGGGAGCATTGAAGTCATTAAAAGTGCCGGCTCTGTTTTATATGGTTCTTCAGCGTTAAATGGTGTAGTAAACATGACAACCATGCCCATTTCAACTTTTGCTGAAT
Source organism: Chitinophaga pinensis (assembly GCA_945860565.1). Lineage (GTDB taxonomy): Bacteria > Bacteroidota > Bacteroidia > NS11-12g > UBA955 > VMCP01. The sequence goes on from CAMAQS010000015.1 coordinate 31,232, forward strand.
CTAAGGTCTTTTTAAATGGTGGTACTTATTTTGTACCTGATAAGTGGGCAATAAGCAGTAAATCTCGCATAAAAAATGGCATTAGCGGTTTTTATACTGAAAAAATAAAAAATCATGCATTGGGTATTAACTGGAACATGTTAAATGACGATGGTTATAGAATGAGTTCTCATGACTATAGGATGAGAATGGGATGGAGATACGGATATCTCCCTAAAAAACTACCTGAATTACAACTTTGGCTAAATGGTACTTATCAAAAAGGCGAAAACGGATCATTTACTATTTGGCAAAACAACGAAAGACCTTACAATACATTGGATAGCGGATTTTCTAAAAATGCTGCCAAAAGATTCGCAATTGACCCTATTTTTAGCTGGAATGGACGAAGATGGAAACATAAATTTCAGAATAGATTCTTAAGTATAGAGAACAATATAGACAACGGTAATCCAAGAAACAATCAAGACAATAGGAGTAATTTTTACTACTCCGAATGGCGTAGTAGTACAAATATCATCCCAGGTTTAAATTTTACTGTTGGTTTTGTTAATACCTACACCTTAAGTGAATCTCCTTTATATTTAGGAAATCATACTGCAAATAACAATTCTGGATTTGTTCAATTGCAATATAAATACGAATCATGGATTTTTGAAGGGGGGTCAAGGTATGAAAGATTCAGGGTGGACAATAAAAAAACAACAAAACCTGTTTTCCGCTTTGGCCTGAATAAACAATTAAATGCCTCAACCTCTTTAAGGGCTAGTTATAGTGAAGGATTCAGATATCCAAGTATGGCTGAGTTGTTTACCTTAACCCCAATTTCACCCATAGTTTTTGTATTCCCAAATGTTAATTTAAATCCAGAAACAAGTAAGAATTATGAAATTGGTCTTAAAAAAGGAATACAAATTGGTGGGATTCAATCTTTTGTAGATGTATCTGCATTTTATATGAACATCAATAATTTGATGGAATATACTTTTGGATTTTGGGAATATTCAAAGCTAGTTTCTGGATTAGGTTTCATGAGTTTGAACGTTAGCAGTGCCACCATTAAAGGTTTTGAAATTGAAACTGCAGGAAAATGGACAAAAAATAAGCACCAAGTAAAATGGTTAGCAGGTTACACCTACAGTTTGCCAACTGTTGATAACCCAGATCAATCGATAGGAAAAAAGGTAAACGGAGACAATATTACGTTTGCCAACAGCAGCAGCGACAATACCACATTCATGAAATATAGGAACCGTCATGTCATTCGCATGGATGTTCAATATGATTTTAAGAGATTTAGTTTTGGATTAAGTCATAGGTATCAAAGTGCATTTGAAAACATTGATATCGCTTTTTTGCAATTGCAACCCATTATTAATGGTGTAGATGAGGCATTTAGAAATGGAAAAATATCAGCTCATATTTTTGATGTACGAATGGGATATCAAATTGACAACAACTTGAAACTAAACTTACAAATCACCAATCTTACTCAGCAAATTTATATGGGTAGACCCATGGATATGAGTGCACCTAGGGCTTTTCAATTTCAATTGATATTTGACTTAGTTAAAGACAAATCTCATTAATTATCATCATCAGGATTTACTTGATACTGATAAATAAAAGCAGCAAAGGTGAAAAAGAACACTATGGCTCCAATGCCTTGAAGCCGAACCCCAATCATCCAGTGCCTAAAGTCTAGTGAGAACATCTCATAAAAAAATACACATCCCATTAATTCTAAGGCAACAAAAAACATGGCTGACATGATTGCATTCATAGAAAACAACTCGTTTGTAAACATGTAAACTACATAACAAACGGCTGGGATTAATAAGGCCAAAGAATAATCGCGTTGATGCGGAAATATCAAAGGAATGGCTGCACAAAAAAGTGAAATACTTAAAAAATCAGGTCGAAAAATGTGCTTTGAATTTCGAATGAATAAATACAGCCAAATTACCAATCCAAAAATGAGCAATCTCCAAAACTGAGTAATCACAAAAATAGCAGTATGCGATAATTCTGATATGCATATTGTTGGCTCTGTTGGAATTTCATAATTCGTAAAGTACTTAACTACTATCGCACCAATATCAATAAACCCTCCTTCACCAATTGTAATGATATGTGTTTTTTGGACGGGATTTATAAGTTGTAGCCAGTGTATATTTTGTTCCAACATGTAATTAAATGGATAAAAAATAAAAGGAATTATTAAAAACACCGCCAGCCATATCACACTGCGCAATAGGAATTTCCAGTCTTTATCCAATATCAATTTCCAAAACATCATCATTGGGATGATTTTTATGTTTACCGCCAATGAAAATGGAGCCCAGCGGGTAACCGTATTTTTCGCATTATTCAAAAAAGACTCCAAAATTGACCATAAAATAAAAATTGTGAGTTGTCCATACCAAATATTCAAGAAAAACCAACGGTAACACAACACAAAACATACTAGGTAAAAGACAAATTTTCCCTTTTTGGATTCGAACTTAAAAATGCCATTTACAATTTTAATAATTCTATAAATCAGGAAAAGCATAAATAAATTCCAAATTGCTTTTACTAAAAAAAACGAAAGTGGAATATTGTTAACTACGCTGTTATTTAAAATTATGTCTTTAAAATAGGTGAATGGTTGTAAAAACCATATAAATAACGGGGAGTAATAATAATACAATCCATTTACATAACCGTGATTGTAAATCTCTTTCCCATCGCTTAAGCTATATGCGGCTCTTAAAAAAATATCAAAGTCATTGCCACTTGTAAGATTGTGTATTGCTGGCCACAACAAAAGCAATACAAACACGAAAATAAGTCCTTTAATTAAGACTTGACCAGACCACTTCATTGGCTACAAATGTATTGTTAATCAACAATTACACAGAAAGATTATTATCACTATATCGAAAAGCGTTTAATTTAATGAACACCAATAGGATATTTAATCTTTTGATTCATTTTTCCAATTTTCAATTGAAAAATCGCCGTTACCTGTAAAATATAGCCCAATAAAGACGAAAAGATACAATAATGCATGCTCTCTTTCTGAAAATGCTTCGCCGGCATGGGCTCCAAAAACCGCCACAGCCATTGTAATTATAATGGGAATAAGTGCCCATTTTGATTTATATCCTATAATTACAAAAATGGGAGCAATAAATTCCCCCAAAATTGCCAATATTAAAGAAAATTTAGGCCCCAAACCAAGAAAATCATAAAACTTGACAATTTCCCCTGCCGCCATAAGTTTCTCAATTTTGTGAAATCCATGCATCATTAAAATTGCACTAAAACTAACACGTATAATAAGCAATCCTATATTCTTTTCGTTTTTCATAACCTTTCGAAGAAACAATGAATATTTCAAATTTCTCAATTTATCTCAAAAATTGAGGCGTTTACCGAATCTTTTAATCATTGATTCAATAAATTACTAATTTGTAAACACATAAGTTATACTATCATGAAAAAACTAATCCTCTTATCAACCATCGTTATTTTTTTATTTAGTTGCACCATTATTCGTCAAGGTGAAGTTGGGGTTAGGCGTAAACTCGGACGGGTTACATTACAACCATTGAGTCAAGGACCAAAATTTTATACACCCTTTGTATCCACCATAATAAAAATCCCTGTTAACACGGTAAATATGGAAGTGAAGTTACCGTTGCCTAGCAGAGAAGGACTCACTATTTCATCTGAAGTGTCAATCTTGTATAGAATTAATAAACTAGAAGCGGCAAAGGTGTTTGATGAAATTGGTTTAAATTATGAAGAAACGGTGATATTGCCTGTTTTTAGATCTGCAGTTGCCGATGTAAGTTCCAAATTTTACGCCAAAGACATGCATAGTGGTGCTAGGTCCTTAATTGAAGATTCAATTCGGATAACTATGATGAAAATACTAGGGCCACGAGGATTTATTGTGGACAATGTACTGTTAAAATCTATCAGTTTACCAGCTGATTTAAGCAGAGCAATTGAAGAAAAATTAAGGGCAGAACAAGAAGCTCAGCGTATGGAATTCACTAAACAAAGAGAAGTATTAGAAGCACAACGGGTTTTGATAGCGGCAGAAGGCGAACAAAAAGCAAAAATTGCTCGGGCAGAAGGTTCAAAAAAAGTGGCTGAAATTACGGCTGAAGGCGAAGCGAATGCCATTAAAATAAAAGCTGTAGCGCAAGCTGAGGCCAATGAGTTACTTACAAAAAGCTTAACTCCAACAGTATTAAAAAACAACCAAATTCAAGCATTTAGAGAAATTTCGCAGTCTACCAATAGCAAAATAATTATCTCCGACGGTAAAACACCCTTAATTGGTTTACCCGATTAATTTTAGGAATAATTGCTTCTATTATGGCTAGTATTGTTGCTATAATCACAATTGCATAATTTGAACAATACTCAATTTGAATTCTTGGACAATCGGAAAAACTGACTATTAGATTGGCATATAGTGGAATAAATACGGCGTAAGTAGATAGTAAAAGCACTTTGAAAAATGAGGATATTTTCAAGGTGCTTTTTGAGAAAACACTGCCAATTTTTGATAGTATAAAAAGAATTAAACCCAAATTCAATGCGAAGTGAATCACAATAAAAATTTTCCAATTCTCTACATCCGTATCTAATTTTCGGCCATACAGAAAATAACTATACATTCCACGTCAGGCACGTTTGGACCATAAACATCTTTGCAGTTTTGGAATGACAAAATGGAAAATGACTAAATGGACGGCTAGAATCAAACCCACCCCAATACGGATTAACTTCAATAAACGCATATCAATTAAAAACGAGATTCATGCTATTAAATTTCAATGGGTAAATTTGCAATTTTCGCAAAAACAATAATAAAAGGGGTTAAGGTAGATTTTTGGGGGGGTAATTTTGGTTACTTTCGGATATAATCTAGTTGTGATGCAATCCAACGTGCCTTAGACCCCTGTAAAGTTGGATAAATCTATATATATTT
>CAMAQS010000016.1 GCA_945860565.1 Chitinophaga pinensis
CGGAGGGGCCTAAGAGAAACCATGTATAAATACATCATTTTTGAATCAGACGATTGGGGGTCTATTAGAATGTCTTCCAATGAAGCGAAGGCAGAATTATTGAATAAAGGATTTCCATTGAATGAGATTGGATCTGAATTTTATAATGAATTTGATTGTGTTGAATCAGCATCGGATTTAAGTTCATTGTTTGAAGTACTTTCAAAACATAGAGATTCAGCCGGAAACCATCCTATTTTTACACCACTTCATTTACTTACAAATCCTGATTTTGAAAAAATAAGAAATGATAATTTTGAAAGATATGTTAATGAGACCATCGATGCTACCTATGCCAAATTGAATAGAGGAAATGTAATGGAGCTTATCCATCAAGGAATTAGTGGTGGGTTGTATCATCCCGAATTTCATGGTAGAGAACATTTAAATGTTCCAGTTTGGATGCGTGCATTAAAAGCCCAAGATAATGATACTATCACTGCATTTAATTATGGAATTTGGGGATTCATTAATAAAAATAATTATGGAGTCTTTTATCAAGCTGCCTATGATTTAGAAAATCCTGCGGACATCCCTCAATACATTGAAATTGTGAATGATGGGTTGGATTTATTTGAGAAAATGTTTCACTACAAGGCTGAATATTTTGTTCCTCCAAATGGGCCTTTTACAAATTCTCTTTTAAAAACCCTTTCAAATAAAGGCATACGATTAATAGCATCTGATTTAATTCAAAGAGAGCCTATGGGCTTTGGTAAAGTAAAAAGGAATGTTCGTTTTACTGGAATGAAAAATAAGCATGGTCAGCGGTTTATAAAACGAAACTGTTTTTTTGAACCAAGTAATCCTCAAAAAAACTGGGTAGATTCCTGTCTGCAAGACATAGAAAGGGCGTTTCTCTATAAAAAGCCTGCAATAATTAGTACACACAGGGTTAATTATGTAAGCAGTTTGGTTGCTGAAAATAGGGATAAAGGATTAAGACAATTGGATGAGCTAATTGCTAGAATTTTGCTCAAATGGCCAGATGTTGAATTTCAAACAACCAATAAACTATACGATTATTTTGAGAAATTGCCTTGGTCAATATCACGGATTAAAGGTTTGAGACGTTAAAATGTTAAAGAATACCCTTTCTGCAATACATACCAATTTTCAGGGAAAATCCATTAAACGTAAGATTGTGGTATTTCAATCGGATGATTGGGGTACCATTCGTACGCCTAAATCTAAGCCAGTAAGAGACTTTATTCAAAAAAATAGATTTGATGCAAACCCATTTTTGAATTTTGACACCTTAGAAACAGAGTCTGATTTAAACTGTTTATTTGAAGTTTTAAGTCAATCCTGCGACTATATAGGCAACAATCCAATATTTACAACCAATCACGTGGTTGGTAATCCTGATTTCAAAAGAATAGAATCTGCAAATTTTGAAGAGTATTTTTTTGAATCCACATTGGATACATATAGAAGTTTAAATTCTACCAATCAAATGGACTCGTTTTGGCGACAGGGGATTTCCAACAAGTTAATAAGTCCTGAATTTCATTCAAGGGAACATGTTGACTTTATTTTATGGTTAACTCAATTAAAAAAGGGCAATCTGAAAGTGAAGGAAGCTTTTGATTTGGGTTTTTGGGGGATTCCTTTAGATGCAAATATCTTCAAGAACCAAAATTTAATGGCAACTTACGATAGTTTTAATCAATCCAATAAGCAGGATTATTTAAATTCGATATCAGAAGGAATTGCGATGTTTAATGCCCAGTTTGGAAAATTCCCGACAAGTTTTATACCCAATAATTATATTTTCCCTTTGTCTTTGATTGAAGAATTGGCTTCATTTAATATTGACTCAATGCAAGGGATGAAATATATTTATCTTCCAAAAGAAGGAAAAAACATCCCCCGAGAGCAAAAAAGAAGAATCAATGGCCAACAAGAAATACCAAATTCTCGAATTATTTCTTTGGTAAGAAATGTGCAGTTTGAACCTACTTTATTTAACAATAAACTTAAAACTTTAAATTTGTGTTTAAACCAAATAAAATGGGCGTTTTTATTTGGAAAACCTGCAATTATTGATACGCATCGGTTAAATTATGTAAGTGGTTTGTCAGAGGTTAACAGGGATGAAAATTTAAAATTGTTGAAGCAATTGATAAATGAAATTATCAAAAAATGGCCTGAGGTAGAATTCGAATCAACAGAAAACCTGAGTAAATTATACAAAGTATAAGATGAGATTTATAAATAAATATTTAAGAAATTTAGCTCCTTACAAAGTTGCTTCTCATAAAGTTTGGGAAGTAGATAAGGCGGAAAGAAAATCGATGTTAAAGCTAGATTGGAACGAAGCAACCATTCCACCTTCACCAAATGTTAAAAAAAGGTTGGTTAAATTGGCGGAACAAGACGATATGTTTTCACTTTATCCAAGTACAAACAATGTTGAATTGGTGAATTTATTGTCTAGTTATTGCGGTGTTCCTGCCGAAAACATACAATACTTCGCAAGTTCCGATGCGCTTCATGAATATTTGGTGCGTATGTTCGTATCGGTTGGAGACCCGATTTTAATTCTTGGTCCAACATATGACAATTTTAGATTAACCTGTGAATCACAAGGGGCTAAAATATATTATTTTGAATATTCTACAGGATTCGTTTTGGATGAGCGGAAATTTATTGATTCAATAAAACATACAAATCCTTCTTTAATTTATATCTGTAATCCGAATAATCCATCAGGGAATTTGGTTTCAAAAAATTTCATAGAAGAAATATTGATTAATTTTCCCAATAGTTTGCTCTTACTGGATGAAGCATATTATGAATTTAGTGGGATGACTTTGGCAAATGAAGTTCTGAAGTACGATAATTTGTTCATCTCAAGAACTTTTTCAAAAGCCTTTGCTTTGGCCAATTTTAGGGCTGGTTATTTGATTTCAGATAGCGAGAATATTAAACAAATTTCGAAAATTCGGAACCCTAAGAACTTTACAACTTTTACACAAGAAGCCGTTATTGGGGCATTGGAAGATGTTCAATATATGCATGATTTTGTGAGTGAAGTAAAACGATCAAAGGAGTACTTTGCACATGAATTAAGCAGTATTCCTGGTGTTGTACATACTTATCAAAGTCATGGAAATTTTGTTTTAATTGAGTTTGAATCTTCGGAGATAAAAGAATTAATATTTAAGGGATTGGCGGATAATTTTATATACGTTCGCAATTTAACACACAATGAAATGTTAAATAATTCTTTAAGAATAACCATTGGTACGCAGGAGCAGATGAAACATGTTGTGAATGTAATTAAATCAATTGTTGGAGAATAAACAATTAATTATTTTCGATTTCTGTGAGACGTTGGTAAACATCCAAACAGCCGATAATTTTGTTTTATGGGTTTTGGATAAGGAAAAAGTAAATTCTAAATTTCAACTAGATTTTATACAAACATTAAAGAAAATCAAGTTCATTACAATTTTAAATGTACTGTTCCCGCGGTTAAATTTTGAGAAACGGTTAATGTTAAGGCTTTTGAAAAATTTAAGTCAAGAAACAATAAGTAAAAATGCCAAAAATTATGCGCAATGGTTAAAAGGGAAATGGATATTGGAATTAAAAGACCTATTCATGATGCATGTTGATACTGGAGCGAAAATTGTTGTAATATCTGGTGGTTACGAAATTTATTTGAAACATTTTTTTGCTGAGTTCCCAGAAGTTGTTGTGTTTGGCACTAAAATTGAATTTAAAAATGGCAAATTAACAGGTAAGTTTGATGGAAAGGATTGTATGTTTCAAGAAAAGGTGAATATTCTAAATAGATGGATTGAAACAAGCGGTGAAAACATGGAGAAAAGTGTCGTTTTTTCTGATAGTATTTCCGATTTGCCTCTGTTAAAATGGGCCAATGAGGGATTTGTGGTTTCTCATAAAAAAGAACAAAATTGGTCGGAAATGAATAACTTAAAGGAAATAATATGGGTTTAAAGAATTTGAAATATTTCGGATCATTGGGATTTTATTTATACTATCTTTTATTTAAAGTCTATCGCTACATTAAATTTGATAGACTAAGTGATCAAGAATATATATCCTCTAGGTTCCTAAAAACACATGGTTATCCTTTGGATTTAGACAATCCAAAAACATTAAATGAAAAGCTTCAATGGTTGAAATTGAATGATCGCCGGGACTTGTATACAGTGCATGCCGATAAATATGGTGTTAGGGCATATATTCAGGAAACTTTTGGCGATGAATACTTGGTTCCAATGGTATTAATTACGGATCAAATCTCAGAAGTGAAACCAGAAAACTTACCGAATTATCCTACCATTATTAAAGCAACACATGATTCTGGAAGTTTTAGAATAGTTAGGGACAAGCACAAAGTAGATTGGCAGAAATTGCGAATAGATTGTAAGTGGTGGTTAAGTCAGAATTATTATTATGCAGATAGAGAATGGCAATATCAGTCCATAAAACCGCAAATAATTATTGAAAAATTACTGGCAACCCAAGATGGATTTATTCCAAATGATTATAAAGTGAATTGTTTTAATGGGAAGGTTGGGTTTATTTATGTTTCAGTTGATAGAGAAGGCGATAACAAACGAAATATTTATGACTCTAGCTGGAACCCACTCTTATTCACTTGGGGTGCAAAATATAAAGATCACAGCTTAATGAGAGGCAAGGAAATCGAGCCACCTAAAACGTTGAGCAAAATGATAGAAATTTCTGAAAGCATTGCTAAAAATTATGCCTATGTGAGGGTTGATTTTTATGATGTAGATGGACATTTATATGTAGGAGAAATCACACACTGTCACGGTGGAGGATTCGATGTAATTCGTCCAATTGAATGGGATTATATGTTAGGAGAAAAGCTCGATTTGAGCCAATATGGATTCAAGCAAAAAGCTTAAAATAGGCGTAGTTTTTACTTCACTTCAAATGGTTGGCATTGCCAAATCACTTTCTGTAATTACAAACTATTTGTCGGAAAGAAACGATACTGAGATTACCGCTTTTACAATTTATAAGTTCCCTCATTTTTTTAAACTCAATAACAATATAACGTTGATTGAGCCTGAATTTGAACACGCAAAAACCAACAAATTATATTACTACATTAAAATATTTTGGTTTTTACGTCGCAATTTTAAACGTAAAGATTTTGATGTCATTTTAACCTTTCATGAGTATTGTAATTTTCAAGTTTTGTTGGCTTCTTTAGGTTTGAATATGCCGGTAATTATTTCTGACAGAGCAAGTCCTATCAGAAAAATATCTTTTCCCAGCAACTATTTTAGAAAGTATTTATACCCATTCGCGTCTGGAATGATTGCCCAAACAAAAGTAGCAAAGGAAATATTTGGAAAAGAGTTTAAAAAACTAAAGAATATTGAAGTTATTGGAAATGCCATTGAGTCACCAATTCATACAATCACCTCAGAAAGAGAGAATATAATTTTGTGGGTAGGCAGATATGAAGGTTTGAAGGGATTGAACCTTCTAATTGAAGCGTTTGTGGCTTGTGAAAATATGGATGATTGGAAGTTGGTTTTGGTAGGCGACGGCGATGGTTATAATCAGATTTCAACCCTAATTGGTCAATTAGATTATAAACATAGAATTATTCAAGTTGGTAAACAAAAGGACGTAAATCAGTGGTATTCGAAATCAGAAATTTTTGCGTTTCCCTCATTTTCGGAGGGTTTTCCAAATGCACTTTGCGAAGCCATGTCTATGGGATTAGCGGCAGTAAGTTTTGATTGTGTGGCGGGTCCTTCTGAAATTATTGAAGACCAAGTAAATGGATTGTTAATGCCGGTTGGGGATGTTAAACGGTTAACAGAATCTATCATGATTTTGGCCCATAACAAGTCCAAAAGAGAACAAATTCAAGTGAATGCCAAAAAGATTATTCACCAATTTAATAGAGAAAAAATTGGGAATCAGTATTTTGATTTTTTAGAAAAAAGCCGACGGATTAAATAAATGAAAACAACCAAAAGAATTTTATTTGTCAATCAAAGCTCCGGTTATTTGATGTATGATCTTGTAAATTCTGAGGTTTTCAATTCATTTGATAAGGTTTTTTTTAAAGGAACTTCTAATAATAAGCAGAAAGAATTAATTGGAAAAGTTAAAGTAATTGATACGGTTAGTTACCGAAATTCGAATATTTTTTGGCGTTTTTTTACATGGTTCATTGCTTCATTTCACTTATGGATTTTAATTGTATTTAAGTACCGGAAGTCGCATATTTTCTTTACATCAAATCCACCAATTGCTCATTTTATTGCTGCCGTTTTAAAGCTGAATTTTTCTGTTTTGGTATTGGATGTTTATCCTGATGTATTAACCCGCAGTGGTGTTTTAAGTAAAGAGAATTTTTTGGTTTCGCGATTTCAAAAGCTCAACTCAAAAATTTACACCCATGCCAGAAGAATTTATACATTAAGCGAAGGCATGAAAAAGGTCTTGGTTAATTATGTTGATGAATCTAAGATTCAAGTCATTCCATTGTGGGGGGATGATGACAATTTAATTAAAATCAGAAAAAACGAGAACGAGTTTTTAAAAAAATTAGGATTACAAGATAAGTTTATTTTATTGTATTCCGGAAATATGGGATTGACTCATCCAATAGAAATATTAGATAAAATTGCAGAGAAAATTGAAAACACTGCAATTCATATATTGGCCATTGGCGGTGGGCCAAAATATAAGCCTCTGAATGATTTTGCCAAAAAGAATCACTCAAAGAATATAACTGTTTTGCCATGGCAAGACCGACATTTATTATCCGAAATAATTAGTGCAGCTGATTTAGGAGTGGTGACTTCTGATTCCAGAATTGCAGATATTAGCGTCCCCAGTAAATTATTTAATTTACTGCAATTACACATTCCTATTTTGGCGGTTGGTCACGAAGATTCAGAATTGAATTATATTGTTAACAAATTCGAATTGGGAAAATGTTTCAATGAAAGCCAATTAGACCTTATAATAGACTATATTCTAAAATGTTACGGGGATAAAACGTTTTTGAATCAGTTAATGGATAACACCAAGATAGCGGTGCCTTTTTTTAGTAAAATTAATTTGTTAAGTATAGATATTAATTAATGTATAAATATTTTAAGCGTCTAGTAGATTTATTGTTGGCCTTGGTTTTGGGGATCATTATCTTGCCTTTTATGTTAATTTTAGGGTTGTATGCTGTTCTTTTTATAAAAGAAGGAATTATATTTACTCAGGATAGGATTGGCTTGAAAAATAAGAAATTCAAATTGTATAAATTGAGAACTATGACAAATGAAAGGGATAGTTCTGGAAATTTATTACCAGATTCTCAGCGTCTAACCAAATTGGGAAGAATAATTAGAAGTTTATCTTTAGACGAATTGCCTCAAATATTAAATGTTTTGAAAGGTGAAATGTCGTTTGTGGGACCAAGGCCCTTGTTGGTGCATTATTTGCCTTTATACAATCAAAGGCAAATTCGTCGACATGAGGTGCGACCGGGAATTACTGGTTGGGCCCAAATAAATGGCAGAAATTCAATTACATGGAAAGATAGACTTGAATTTGATGTGTTTTATGTTGAATCATTTTCGTTTATGATGGATTTAAAGATTGTTTATATGACTGTAGTTAAGGTGTTAAAGAGAGAAGGTATTTCTGGAGACAATACAGCAACCATGAAACCGTTTACAGGCGATAATTCGTAAATTATGATAAGAAAAATTGCAATTTTTGGAGCTGGTGGTTTTGGTAGAGAAATTTGTTGTTTAATTGCCGAATTAATTAAAGACGGTGCCAGCTGGGAATTTATAGGTTTTTTTGATGATGGTTTGTCAAAGGGCACAATGGTTAAATACGGTGAGATTTTAGGAGGCCGACTTGAGTTGAATGAAATACCATTTGAACTTGATTTGGTCATTGCAATAGGAAATGGGGTATCTCGCAAGAAGTTAGTAGAGGGGATTACCAACGCCAACATTGGTTTTCCTACTGTTTATCCTAATGATATGCGTTTTCTTGATATTGAATCAAATACTATGGGAAAAGGAAACATATTTTTTTCGAAATGTTCATTGAGCTGTGATGTAGAGATTGGTGAATTTAATATTTTTAATGGTTCCATTAGTGTTGGACACGATACCAAAGTTGGAAATTTCAATACATTTATGCCAGCTTCAAGGATTAGTGGGGACGTAAATATTGGCGATTGCAATTTATTTGGAACCTCAACTATAATTATACAAGGAATTAACATAGGAAAGTATACGAATATTTCTCCGGGTAGTGTAATTTTGAAGAACACAAGCGACAGTGAGACCTACATAGGGAATCCGGCTAAAAAATTTAAATTTTAAAATAATGGAAATACAACAATTTATCAGTCACATTGCAGAACAGTTCGACGAAACTGATCCAACCACTATCACAGAACAAACTAATTTTAAAGAGTTAGACGATTACTCTTCTTTAACTGCTTTAAATATTTTATCGGTTATAGATGATGAGTATGATGTAAACCTGAAAGGCGATGATATTCGCAATTCTACAACCATTTTAGATTTATTTAATCTTGTAAAATCAAAAGTTGACTGATTACAATCCATTTAATCTCTTAGGTAAAACCATATTTATCACTGGTGCTTCTAGTGGTATTGGAAGAAGTACTGCCATAGAATGCAGTAAGTTGGGAGCCGTCTTAATTATTACAGGGCGAAATGAAGAGAGGTTGAATGAAACGTTTTCAATGTTAAGTGGAATAGGCCATCAAGCAATTGTAGGTGATTTACTCAATTCAGATTTTAGAGATGAATTGGTAAATCAATTGCCAAAATTGGATGGTTTTGTAAATAATGCAGGTATTAATATTACCAATACTGTAAAATTTATTAAGTCAGAACAGCTAGAACAAATTTTAGATATTAATGTAAAAATACCTATTCTGTTGACCAAAGAGATTTTAAAAGCCAGCAAATTGAATAATTATGCTTCGGTGGTTTTTACGGCTTCTATTGCTGGTGTATACAGGACTTCAATGGGAAATAGTATGTATTCAGCGGCAAAAGCTGCCATACATGGCTTTATGCGCAATGCCGCATTAGAAATGGCAAATCAAAAAATCCGCGTTAATAGTGTAAATCCGGCTATGATAGAAACGGAGCTTGTTGGAAAGGGCAATATCACCGAAGAACAGTACGAGGCAGATCGGCTTAAATATCCTTTAAAACGCTATGGAAAAGCCCAAGAGGTTTCTTGGGCAATTATTTATTTGTTATCGGACGCGTCGGCTTGGACAACAGGCACTGCAATGGTAATTGATGGTGGAATAACACTCAGGTAAGATGGCAAATTCAACAATTCAATCGGTCTCAATTAAAGGGGTTGCAGCGGCAGTTCCTAAAAATGTAGTTTATAACAAAGATTATGAATTGTTTAGCGATTTGGAGTATGAAAAATTTGTACATTCTGTAGGGATTGAGCAAAGACGGGTAACTCCAAAAGGAATGTGTACTTCTGATTTGTGTTTTGAAGCCGCCAATAAATTATTGCTAGATTTAGGTTGGTTACCTAACGAGGTAGATGCCTTGATTTTTGTTTCGCATACCCCCGATTATAAACTGCCTGCAACAAGTTGTATTTTACAAGAGAGACTGCAACTTTCGAAAGATTGTATGACCCTTGACATATCATTGGGATGTTCTGGTTTTCCCCATGGTCTGCATACGTTATCGGCAATTTTACAAGGTGGGCATTTCAAAAAAGGTCTGTTATTGGTGGGAAATACGCAATCTCACTATTCATCTTATTATGATAAAAGTGTATATCCACTTTTTGCTGATGCAGGAACAGCCGTGGCGTTGGAATTTGATCCAAAGGCTGAACCAATGTATTTTAATTTTGGGACAGATGGGTCTGGTTATAAATCTATAATTATTGAAGATGGTGGCTGTCGGAATCCTGTAAATCAAGAGTCCTTTGATTATTATGAATTGGGCAATGGCAATAAAAAAACCCGTTTACATGAAGGTTTGGATGGCATGGATGTTTATTCTTTTGGTATAAAAGTCGCGCCGCAAAGCTTCCGTAAGTTGTTTGAATACAGTGCGTTTTCTATGGAAAAAATAGATTATTTTTTGTTCCATCAAGCAAATAAAATGATGATCGAAAAAATTGTAAAGAAGTTAGAATTGGCTGAAAATTTTGTACCTATGAATATTAAATATTTTGGGAATACAAGTTGCGCAACCATTCCCTTGTTGATGGTTACCAATCTGAGAGATAAATTGATAAATGATTCTTTAAATCTATATTTCTGTGGTTTTGGTGTTGGATTATCATGGGGTTCTTCAATTTGCTCTACCCAAAATATAATTTGTTCTGAATTAATTGAAGTTGAATAATGTTAGAACTAGAAAATAAAAGAATTTTGGTAACTGGGGCTTCGTCTGGAATTGGCCGACAAGTGGCAATTGCTTGTGCTGAGTCTGGTGCCGATTTGTTTATTGTTGGAAGAAACGAAGAAAGGCTAAATGAGACGTTCAATAAATTGAAGGGCGCAAATCATCAAAAGTTCATTCTTGATCTTACAAATGAAGAGGCGTGGTTGCCGTTATTTGAGTCAATAACAGATGGATTAGACGGTGTGGTGCACTGTGCTGGTGTGAATACCAAGTATCCAGTTAAATTCTTAGATAAATCAAAAATTGAAGGCATTATGGAAATTAATTTTAACGTACCTGTTTTAATAACACAAAAACTGTTAAAATTAAAGAAGTTAAATAAAGAAGGATCCCAGGTTTTTATTTCTTCAATTTCTTCAAGTTATGCAGCAGTGAGCAATGCAATTTATGGAGCATCGAAGGGAGCATTGGATTCTTTTTCCAAAGTGTTGGCGTTAGAATTGGCATCCCAAAAAATAAGGGTTAATACAATTTCACCTGGTTTAATTCAAGGTGAAATGTTGGAGAATTACGAATTAAAAGATGAGTTATTGGCTTTTGAAAAGTCAATCCCTCTGGGTAGATTGGGTAAATATGAAGATGTGTCAAATGCAGTTGTTTTTTTATTGTCTGCAAAATCATCTTGGATTACTGGAACAGATTTAAAAATTGATGGAGGAATTACCTTAAAATAATATGGCTTATTTAACTATACAAAATGTAACAATAAAAGGTGTTGCTACTGCGGTGCCCAAAAGGGTGGTTGAAAATAGCGAAAATGAATTGTTTGACGCCGAAGAATTAAGTAGATTTTTTGATCATGTCGGTATCAAAAGAAGACGTTGTGTTGAAGAAGGTATGACAACATCTGATTTATGTTTTGCGGCCGCTGAAAAGTTGATTAGCGACTTAAATTGGAATAAAGAAGAGATTGATGGGTTGATTTTTGTCACTCAAACTCCAGATTATAGGAATCCCGCAACTTCTTGCATTCTTCAAGACCGGTTGGGTTTGTCGAATCAATGTTTGGCATTCGATATCTCATTGGGTTGTAGTGGTTATGTGTATGGTTTATCCGTGGCTGCCAACATGTTGTCTACGGGAAACATGCGTAAAATACTTTTGTTGGTGGGGGATACTACATCGTTAACTTCATCTCCATTGGATAAAAGTAGGGTTTTGTTGTTTGGGGATGCTGGTACGGCAACAGCATTAGAATATAATCCACAAGCTCCGGTTATGCAGTTTGAACTGGGAACAGATGGATCCGGTTTTGATGCAATATATACACCTCACAGCGGTTTTAGAAACAGAATAAAACCCGAATCATTTGAAATGGTGGATTACGGTGGAGGAATTGTAAGGGCAAAGACACATTCGTGGTTGGATGGATTGGAAGTTTTTTCCTTTGGTATTTCTAGAGCTCCAAAGTCAGTGAAAGGATTGGTCAGTCATTTTAATCTGGATATAAACACAATTGATTATTTTTTGTTCCATCAGGCAAATTTGATGATGAACGAAAAAATAAGGCAAAAATTGAAATTGGAAGTAGAAAAAGTACCTTATAATTTGGAAAATTATGGCAATACTTCATGTGCTTCAATCCCTTTGCTTTTGGTTGATAAATTGAGAGAGAAAGCAGAATCTGATCGGTTAGAATTGTTGATGTGTGCATTTGGAGTTGGGCTTTCATGGGGTAGTTGTAAGGTAGAATTGAATAAAATAGTTTGTCCACCCATCATTGAAATTTAATGTATTTTAATTCACGATATGGCGTAATCATAAAGTTATTAAAAGGGTTTTCAGATTTAATTATTGCAATTTCACCCAAAAAGAAAAGTCAAAAAGAGAAAGAAGTAAAAGAAATATTAATAGTTGACACGCATTTAATTGGCGATTTGGTTATGTCAACCGCATTTATTCAAGCGTTAATCTTGAAATATCCGTTGGCTCAAATTCACATAGTGGCGAGATCTTACGCGTTGGATGTGTTTTTGGGATATGAGAGGGTGAAAATTCACCCTTTTTTTATTTCTAATGGTTTTGAGTTTAGTAAGTGGTTAAAGAATCTAAAAACTATCCGGCGGATAAGAAAAATGAACATCGATTTGGGTATCAATGCGCGCGGGGATATTCGAGAAATTGCCATTGCAAAATTGTCTAAAGTCCAAAGATTGGTTTCCTTTGATTTTACGGGAGGTGGGTTTTTGTTGGATGATGTTGTTGCCGTTGATTCAAAATTTAAGCATTTGTTTGATAAATATAAGGTAATAGGCCAATATTTGGGTTTAGACTTAACTGGATTGAAACCAGAGATTCGGTTAACCGAGGCTGAAATTGAAAGTGTTTCTCGGGTTGAAAGTTACATTGGCGTACATATCGATGCCTCCAATGTTTTAAGACAACTGCCCAAAGCGGAAATATTTCAAATATTGCAAACATTCCAAAAAACGGAAAAAGTCGTTTTTTTTGCTGGGCCAAATTTGCTTTTGGGTAACATTAATGACATTAAATTAACATTTCCTTGGGTTGAGATTTGGAAGGGAAATCTACGCGAGATGATGGTGCATTTGAGTAGGTGCAGAATTTTAATTTCAGCAGATAGTGGACAAGCTCATATTGCTGCTTCACTGAATGTTACAGTTTTGATTTTGGGAGGGCCATCTAAGTTAAATTTTACCAAACCTTTGGGAGGGAAAGTGGAATTAATTTCCTTAGAAAATATTATTTGTTCACCTTGTGATCAAATAGAATGCAAAAATTCGGTGCATCAATTTTGTTTTCAAGGAATTGGAATTATTGTAAATCAAAGACTTAACCAATTAATTGGAGAGGCAAGTGTTTCAAGGGATGTTGAATAATAATGAGAATTGGCTAAACGAGATTTTCCGTGCTTTTTTTATTAAAAAACTATTATATTTGTTGAATAATAAAGGTATAATACTAATTGGCACGTTTTTTGATAAACTAATGATTATAACTTACTTTTTACTTAATCCAAGAGAGGAGCTTAATTTTGAAACAGAATACTTCAATACATACAGAAAAGAATGCCAGAGTAACTACTACTCAAAAGGAGAAGATATGGTTATCGTCACCGCACATGAGTGGAAGCGAGCAAAAGTATATTCAACAGGCGTTCGATACCAACTGGATTGCCCCAATTGGACCAAATGTAGATGGTTTTGAAGCGGCTATCTGTGATTACACTAAGGCCAATCATGCCGCTGCCCTTTCTTCTGGGACGGCTGCACTGCATTTGGCTTTAAAATTATGTGGTGTTACAACAGGAGATTATGTTATTTGTCAGAGTTTAACATTCGTAGCCACTGCCAATGCAGTGATGTATCAAGGAGCAACACCAATTTTTGTTGATTCCGAAGACGAAACTTGGGGTATGGATCCTGCATTAATGGAAATGGCAATTTTACATTGTATTTCATTAGAAAAGAAACCAAAAGCAATTATTCCAGTTCATTTGTATGGCATGCCAGTAAAAATGAATGAAATAAGTCAAATTGCCCGTAAATATAAAATTCCTGTTATTGAAGATGCTGCAGAAGCCCTTGGCTCTTCAATAAATGGAAAATCTTGTGGCACTTTTGGTGAATATGGAGTTTTAAGTTTTAACGGCAACAAAATTATCACCACTTCGGGTGGAGGAATGTTAATTGCCGATAACGAGAAAAAAATTGAAAAAGCACGTTTTTTGTCAACTCAAGCTAGAGACAGTGCACCACATTATCAGCATTCAGAAGTTGGATTTAACTATAGAATGAGCAATGTTATTGCTGGTATTGGAAGAGGGCAAATGGAGGTTTTACCTTTAAGAATTGAACAACGAAGATTAGTTTTTGAATATTACAAAAAACACCTTTCTGATATTCAAGGAATTTCATTTCTGAAAGAGCAAGAAGGCAGTTTCAGCAATAGATGGTTAACCATTATTAATATTGACGAATCAAAAACTAAGGGTATAGGTCGCGAGAAGATTCGGTTGGCATTGGAAGAAGCGAATATTGAGTCTCGTCCTTTATGGAAGCCTATGCACATGCAGCCATTGTTTGAAAAAATGCCTTATTTTGGAAAAGGTGTTGCCATGAAATTGTTCAACAATGGATTGTGTTTGCCATCAGGCAGCAACCTTACTACTGAAGATTTAGATAGAGTTATCAAAATAATTCATTTAACTTTGAAGCCAAAATAACATTTTCCAAAAATCTTTGGGTCAAAGTAACCATTCAAAAAAAGCTATAATTATTGGAGGCGGTCCTGCTGGCCTCACTGCTGCCTATGAGTTTTTGATACACACCGATATTTTACCCGTGGTCATTGAAGCGGAGAATCAATTGGGTGGAATTTCAAAAACAGTAAATTATAAAGGCAACTTAATGGATATTGGTGGTCACCGGTTTTTCTCTAAATCGGACCGTGTAATGAATTGGTGGTTAGATCATTTACCCATTGAAAACGAAAATTTGGAGCAAAGTTTAACGTTGTCTTATCAAGGAAAGTCTCTGTTGATAGATTCTCCTAATTTATCTGAAGAAGACAATGAATTGCCTTCAGATAACGTAATGTTGGTGAGAAATCGAATTTCCAGAATCTATTTTCTTAGGAAATTTTTTACATATCCAATTAGTCCTTCTTTTGAAACCATCCGTAATTTGGGTTTGCTTAGGGTTTTTCGCATTTTTATGTCGTACCTATTTGTAAAAATATCCCCCAATAAGAAAGAAAGAAGTTTAGAGGATTTTTTTATTAATAGATTTGGAAATGAACTGTATAAGACTTTTTTTAAAGATTATACTGAAAAGGTTTGGGGTGTTTCTTGTACTGAAATCAGCGCTGAATGGGGTGCACAAAGAATTAAAGGTTTAAGCATCAGCACCGCCTTATTGCATGCTTCTAGAAATATTTTGAAACTCAAAAATAGGTCAACAGATATATCACAGAAAAAAACAGAAACGAGCTTAATTGAGAACTTTCTTTATCCAAAGTTTGGACCGGGCCAAATGTGGGAGGTTGTTGGTAATAAAATATTAAAACAAGGTGGAAAAATTTATGCCGAATGTTGTGTCAATAAAATCCATATTGAGCATAACCTTGTGAAATTCTTGGAGTATACCGACAATGGTGGAAATACACATAGAATTGATGGAGAATACTTTATAAGTAGCATGCCAGTGAAGGATTTGATTAATAGAATAGAACCTCCAGTGCCCATTGAAATAAAAAACATTGCAAATGGTTTGGTTTACCGAGATTTTATAGCGGTTGGGGTGCTGATTGATAAATTTAAAGGCAATAAGAAATTGGATGACAATTGGATTTACATTCAAGAAAAGGACGTTAAAGTTGGAAGAATGCAAATTTTCAATAATTGGAGTCCTTTTTTGGTAAACGATAGTCAAAAATATTGGTTGGGGTTAGAGTATTTTTGTCAAGAAGGCGATGATTTATGGAGTTTATCAGACGATGAAATTTTGAAGGTAGCAATAAGTGAATTAATAAAATTGGATTTTATTGATAAAAGTAATTTTATGGATGGTACGGTTTTAAAAGTACCCAAAACCTATCCTGCTTATTTTGGTTCTTACAAGGAATTTGGAAAAATTGTCGAATACTTGGCTAATTTTGAAAATTTATTTTTAGTAGGAAGAAATGGTATGCATAAATACAACAATCAAGATCACAGTATGTTAACTTCAATGCAGGTTGTTCAAAACATTAAAGATGGAATTGTAGACAAGTCAAATATTTGGAGTATTAATACGGAAATGGATTATCACGAAGAGAAATGAAAATTTCAATAATTGCAGCAATAGGGACAGAGTTTGAACTTGGTAAGGTAAATACACTATTGTGGCATTTACCCGATGATTTTAAATGGTTTATTCAAAAAACGAAAGGGAAAGCAGTTATAATGGGCCGTAATACAATGCTTAGTTTAAAGAAACCTTTAAAGAATAGATTAAACATTGTATTAAGTAGCAGAACAGAGGAAATCTTAGAGGGTTTTACCCATGTTTTTACGTGGGATAATGCACTGGATTTAGCGAAACAATTTAATTCAGAAGAAGCAATGGTTATTGGTGGTGGCGTTGTTTATTCTCAGGCGATTCAGTTTTCGAATGTTTTATATTTGACAAAAGTGAATGCTAGTTTTCCAGAGGCTGATACCTTTTTTCCAGTATTCGATCTCCAGAAATGGAAACTGATAGAATTAATTCATCATCCAGCTGATGAACTACATGAATATGGTTTTGATTTCGAGGTTTTTGAAAATACTGAAAAACAAGAATTAAATATATCGGCGGCTATTTAAATAAATGACTGTAAGTTTGTACATTGTTTTAAACTAAAAGCACATTAATGAAAATTGGAGTATACGCAAAATCAGTTATTGACCCGAAACATAGGGATGCATTAACAATTTTGGTGAATACCCTTAGAGATAGAAACCACGACATTTACTGTCCACCATCTTTGGAGGATTTTATAAGAATGAATACCAATGGAATAGTTCCTCATGTATTCGATTATTATTCGAAATCGGATGTGGGAATTGATGTACTATTTAGTGTTGGCGGAGATGGTACTATTTTGGATTCATTGCATTTGGTTAGGGACAGTGAAATTCCAGTTTTGGCAATTAATACGGGAAGATTGGGCTTTTTGGCCAGTGTTTCGGCGGAAAAAATACAATTTGCAGTTGAACAAGTAGAATTAGGGTTATACAAAATTGAGCCAAGATCTTTGTTGCATTTGGAATCGAGCGAAGAGATTTTTGATTATAATTTTGGACTTAATGATTTCGTGATTCATAAAAAAGAAACTTCAAGTATGATTGTTGTACATGCTTATTTAAATGGTGAATTTTTAAATAGTTACTGGAGTGATGGATTGATAGTTTCTACGCCTACAGGTTCAACTGGGTATTCATTGAGTTGTGGTGGACCAATAATTTTCCCAAAAAGTGATAGTTTTGTCATAACTCCAATAGCGCCACATAATCTAAATGTGAGGCCTGTAGTGTTAAGTGACGATGTGGTAATTTCATTTGAAATTAGAGGTCGGGCAAGTAGTTATTTAGCGAGTTTGGATGCGCGAAGTCACAGTATTACCAATCAAGTTTCGATGGCTGTAAAAAAAGCGAATTTTTGTTTGAATTTAATGCAGTTGAACGATGTTAATTTCATGGATACTTTAAGAAATAAGTTGAATTGGGGTTTTGATAAGCGGATGGAAGGGTTAGATCATTGAAATATTTATTTTTAAACTTGGGTTTTCTGGTATTTTCTAATTTCTTAGATGCTCAAATACCAAATTTAAATGGCCAAAATAGGTTAGATTTGGTCTCATGGAACATAGAGTGGTTTGGAGATGCAAGCAATGGCCCATCCAATGATGTGACACAATTGAATAATGTAACAAAAATCATTAATGGTTTGGATGTAGATATTATGGGATTGTGTGAAGTTAGCAATTCTAATTATTGGCAATTGTTGAAGAATAATTTGCCAAATTATCACGGGGTAATAAGCACTTGGGATCAACCACAAAAAACAGCACTTTTCTTTAAAAAAAGCCAGTTTAAGTTAGTGTATCAAAAGCATGTATTGAGCAACTATGAGTACGAATTTGCAAGTGGGCGTTTGCCATTGGAAGTGTGTCTTGAAGTTATTGATAAATCCTTAAAGATAGATACCATCTATTTCTGGGTTATTCACTTAAAAGCAAATACAGGTAGTACATCTGCTAAAATTGAATCATATAATCGAAGAAATAGTGCATCGGTATTGCTAAAATCACATGTATTAAACACATGTAAAAAATGGCCAGGCTTTGTTATTGGTGATTGGAATGATGATTTTGACAAGAGCATTGTAACCGGTTACAAATCGCCATTTGAAAGTTGGATTGAAGATACTGCAAATGCTTTTGTGCCAACATACAAATTGAGCTTGGCTGGCAAAAAATCTACGGTTAGTTATTCTGAAATGATAGATCACATTGCATGCAGTGCAAATGCCAAGAATAATTGTGTTGTTGATTCAACGATGGCAATTTATGCAGATAATTGGGTTACAAGTTATGGTTCTTCCACTAGTGATCATTATCCCGTCTATACACGATTTGATTTTACCAGAAACAACAATCAAACAAACAGTATAGATGTCAATTTAGAATTGTCGTCTACAGGTATAAGTTGGAACGGTGAACATTGGATATTAAATGGAGTTTTTTTGGAAATGCAAGAAGCGACAGTATTTTCTTCTGACGGGAAATTGTTGTTTAATGGTTTAATTGGGACCTATAAACCCACAAATCAGAAGGTTGTTTGTGTCGTACTTCAAAGCGACCAATTTCACGATTTGAAAAGAAATTGGGTATATATTCCATAATAACTTTAAGTTATTAATTTAGTTTTTGGAGCCGAAAGGCTCTTTTTTGTTTTTAATCGGATTATGAATAAGTACTTTGTCATGAGGTCTCAAGGCCTAAAGAAATAAGCACTTTGAAGAGAGAAGTATAACTCAACTTTATGGTGACCGAAATAGAGTCAATGAAGTGCCTGATTTCAATTGGGATTTCAAGGCGTAATAGATTTTCTAATGCATATTCCGGATTTAGGTGATAAGTGTTATTTTTACGCTTATTATGAAACAGTCATTTTTCTATAAACTCTTTTTCCTTTTGTTATATGGTTATATTGGAGTTGCATATTCTAGGGCGCTTGAAGTAAAACCATTTCAATTAATTCAATTGCAACATAAAGGAACAGTCATTTATTTAAAAGACTATATCTTGGAAGTGAATAAAGTTGCCAAAATTGAAGTTTTGGATGGTAGTGAATTTAAGTATAAAAAATCTTCAAAACTTTTCCGTGTTGAATGGAAAAAAGGCATGGATTCATGCATTGTATACCATACTGAGGATGCCACACGAATGGGGTTGTTAAATATTCATTTGAAAAATGGGAAAACGCTGAACATCCCCCTAAAAAAATCCACAAAACGAAAAAGGATTTTTACGTTTGCTGATTCAAAACAGTCTTTAAAATCAGTTAAAATCAAAGGAACATTTAACAATTGGAATGCCTCTTCATTGGCTCTAAAATTTGTAAAAGGGAATTGGGTAGGTGAGGCATATATAGAAGATGGGACCCACCAATATGTATATGTAATTAATGATAAAGCGGAAATTAGAGATCCAAACAATAAAGACTCAATAAGCAATGGTATGGGTGGCTTTAACTCCATAATTTATTCTAAAGAGATAAAACTGACTTTAAATACATGGGGTTATACAGACAGTACGATTATATTGAATGCGGAATATGGAAAAGATACTCGGGTTATTGCATTGTATAACAATGAAATAGTACCATTCACATGTTATCCTTACAAGGTGAAGTCTAATTTTCTAAAATTGATTATTAATTGTCCGAAACATTCAATAAAGGACAATTTGGGTTATGTTAGAGTTTGGATTTATTCAAAAAATGGCATTAGTGATGATATTTTGGTGCCTTTGAAATTTGGGAAAATTTTAAAAAAAGAAGAGTTAAAGGAGGTGAATGACAACAGAAAGATGATTATTTACAATCCCATGATAGATCGTTTTTATGATGGTAATCCTGACAACAATAGGACTTCAAATACCGATTCTGTATTGAAAAAGGTAGATTTTTACGGAGGTGATTTGGAGGGAATTAATGATAAATTGAATGCCGGTTATTTTAAAAAATTGTCTGTAAATACAATTTGGATTTCACCAGTTGTATTAAATCCAAGCGCACCTTATGGGCAATGGTTAAATCCAAGAACAAAATTTAGTGGGTACCATGGATATTGGCCCATATCATTGAGAACTATCGATCCACGTTTTGGAAGCAAAAAGAGTTTTGAGTCATTGATTCATAACATTCACAGTAAAGAAATGAAAATATTGGTGGACTACGTGGCCCATCACGTTCATGAAAGTCACTCATTATATAAAAGTAATCCGGAGTGGTTTACTTCATTGTATTTGGCAGATGGAAGTAAAAACACGGAGAGATGGGATGATTATCGACTAACTACATGGTTTGATGATTTCATGCCCACCTTTAATTTTTTTAAACCAGAAGTAGTTAATGCGATGACTGACACAGCACTTTGGTGGTTTAAAACGTACCAAATTGATGGATTTCGTCATGATGCTACCAAACATATTCCCAATGAATTTTGGAGATCACTGACATTTAAGTTGAAGAGGGAAATGTTGAGTGATAGTGGTAGAACAATTTTTCAAATTGGGGAAACGTATGGTAGTGCAGAATTAATAGGTTCATATTTAGGGAATGGTTTATTGGATGCCCAGTTTGATTTTAATGTGTACGATGGAGCGGTGAATTTATTTAGATCTGCGGATGGAAATGGTTTAGAAATGGCAATGATTCTAAATGAAAGTAAACGCTGGTATGGTTCACATCATTTTATGGGAAATATTACGGGTAATCAAGATAGGCCTAGGTTTATTTCTTTGGCTGACGGCAGTTTAAAAGCGGGTGAAAACTATAAACAAGCAGGTTGGGATAGAGATATTCAAATTTTGGAGAATAGTGGATATTTAAAATTGCAGAATTTGTTGTCGCTAATGATAGTTATACCGGGTGTTCCAGTGGTTTATTACGGAGATGAAATAGGGTTACCAGGTGCAGGGGATCCTGATTCAAGAAGGATGATGGTGTTTGACAAAGAGAAATTGACGGAAGAGCAATTATTCCATTTCAAACAATTTCAAAAACTGTTAAAATTAAGAAGTGAAAATATTGCATTGGTTTACGGTGATTGTCAAGTTGAAAGTAAAACAAAAAATGAGCTCATAGTTAAACGGAGTTATTTTGATGAGCAAGTTGTATTCGTTCACCTTAATTATAAGGACACAGCTGAAATTCAAAAAATAGACGCCAATTACAGCGAAATGGAATTATTGTTTGATAATTGGGTAATCGATAAAACAGGAAAGACCGTTACAAGGATTTACGCTACCAAAAGATAGGATTATTTTTTATTCTTGTTGTTTGGATCAACATCTACGTCAATTTCAATGCCAAAATCTCTTGGATCATTGGCAAAACGGACAGTTGTTCTTCTATTTTGTCTGTGTTGGTATTCTTCACATTTAACATGTGGTTTACCGGAAATCATTGTGATTTCAGAAGGTTGGTATTCAAGATAGACTGTACTTGAAACGTTCCCCTCATCATCTAATTCAACATTCATTTTTCTGGTAACACCCTTAATAAAAGGAGTAAAACCAGCGGCTGCAGAGCCTTCACAAGAGCAATCATTAATTAATTGGTGTTCACCATAACCAACCGCAATAATTCTTTTTGGACTAATATTCCATCTTTTTATTAGATAATCTACTGCACTATCTGCGCGTCTTTTGGAGAGATTTTCGTTGTAGTCATATGGCATTCTGCAATCAGTATGCGAGCCTAATTCTACAATAAGTTTTGGATATTTGAATAATATGTTCTGGGCAAAACTATCAAGAGTTGCTTGCGCATCAGGACGGATTATTGCTTTGTCTAAATCGTAAAAAATAGGCAATGCGTAGGCTTTTTGCACGGCTTCTTCTATTTTAAACTCATCTATGCTTTTAAAGTCTATTTTAAATTCATCAACTACTTCTCTTGTATGTCCCACTCCACCTTTTTTAAGGCGTTCATAGAATTGTGATCTACCTACGTTTGTATTGTTGATGTCTTTGTCTAGATTGATTTTGATACCAAACTCTTCTGGGTTTTTAGTAAAACGGACGGTCGTTCTTCTATTTTGGCGATGTTGGTATTCTTCACATTTTACGAATTGTGTTTCACCAAAATATTCAATTTCATCTTCAGTATAATCTTGATAAATTGTCCCTAAAACGTTTCCATCATCATCTAGATTAACGAGCATTTTCTTTGTGTAATCTGCATAATATGGGGTATACTCAACTGCTAATTTGTCTTCGCAATGACATTCATTAATCAATTCGGTTTCTCCATAGCCTTTTGCTGCGATTCGGTCTGGACCAATATTTCGACGTACATTTAAATATTTAACAGCACTATCTGCTCTTCGCTGAGCAAGTCTTTCGTTGTATTTATAAGGCATCCGACAATCTGTATGCGAACCCAATTCAGCAATTAGAAAGGGATATTTGTCCATGATTTTTGCAGCAAACGTATCCAAAATTCTTTGGGCATCCGGACGAATAATGGCTTTATCTAAATCATAAAAAATTGGCAGGGTAAATATTTCTGTATATGCGTTTTCAAGAGTAAAGTCGTCTATAGATAGGTATCGTTTGGCTTTATTTTGTTTAGGCAAAACCACAATTGGAGGAGGAATAAGTTTTTCTTTTACAACTGGAATATTTGCTTTTTCTA
Organism: Chitinophaga pinensis; assembly: GCA_945860565.1. Lineage (GTDB taxonomy): Bacteria > Bacteroidota > Bacteroidia > NS11-12g > UBA955 > VMCP01. Next base: position 22,924 of record CAMAQS010000016.1, read on the forward strand.
TACAAATATTTTTAAAGTCTGTGTCGAATCGCATGGTAATGCGGTCATTTTGATCGTGTTGTTTCTCGTTACAAAAGACAAAGGGATTTCCTTCAATTATTTTTATTTCTTGTGATTCGTATTCGCTGTAATCGTAATTTTTGAATCTTCCTTTTGCATCAACTGCCAAGTCTAATTTTTTAGTATAACCTTGAATGTAGGGTGTTAGTTTAGAGAAATTGGTGCCTTCGCAGGAACAATCATTTAACAATTTGCTTTCACCATATCCTTTGTAGGCAATTCTATTGGAATCGATATTGTGTTTGTTTATGAGATAATTACGTATTGATTCCGCTCTATCATTGGTTATTGTAAGGTTATTTTCTTCGGTTTGTCGGCAATCTGAGTGAGACCCAATTTCAAATATTAATGCTGGATTTGCTTTTAGAATTCTATTGGCTAGAGTGTCGAGTGTTTTGCGTCCATTTTCATCGAGGCTTGATTTATTGCGATCAAATTTAACTGGAATATCAAAAATGTTAAAAGTGGCATTTTTAACATTGAGTCTATTGAATGAAATGGATCCATTATCGAAGTTGTTTCGACAATATTTTGGCTTAATAACTGTTTCGGCTAATGGGTCAATAAATTTATAACAGGTGTCAACTATTTTGGCAAAATTTTCAATATTTCGTTTGAATCTTAAAGTAATTCGTTCATTTTGGGCTTTTTGATATTCATCACATTTAACGTAAGCCTTGTTGTTTATAAACTGAATTTCATTCTTCTCGTATTTTGAATAATTGTAAGCGGTAGTTTGTCCTAATTCATTTTTAATTGCAATTTGTTTGCGGGTAACGCTATCAATGTATGGGGTATATCCGCGGACATCGGATCCTTCACAAGTGCAATTGTTCACAGGTTTTGCTTCTCCGTATCCTTTAGAAATTATTTTTGATGGATTTATTCTATGAAATTGAACCAAATAGTTTTTTATTGAGTCCGCTCTACGTTGGGACAATTGGGAATTATAAGCAAATTTGCCATCGCAGATGGTATGAGCACCAATTTCAACGGTTAAATCTGGTCGTTCTTTTAATATTGAAACGAGGTCTTTTGTAATAACATTTCGGATATCATCGTTTAATATAACTTGATTTTTATTGTAAACAGCTTCTAGGTCAAATACATAACTAGTGGCGTTGTACATAGTAAAAGAGTCAATTGTAATGGGGTTAGTACAAATGGGTCTATTGGGCTTGTGGTCAATATAAATGGTATCGTAAACGATTTCAATGGCCGAATCGCTTTTTTCCCATTCTAGGGCACAGGGAATACTTCTATCGGCATTTGTGAACTTGCCGTCATTATTTCTATCGGTTCTATCTAATGGTATTTCGTAATAGAATTGAATTGTAGGTCCTAAAGTAAAGGAATATCCAAGTTCCCAATGAAATAGGTTATAGCGAGAATTATATCCAATTCCCATTTCTTTTCGGAGACCATTAAGCGGATTAACTTCATTTTGGGGTTTAAGAAGTCCTTTCTCAAAAATACCAACTCCTGCCCAAACTCTAAAAAGACAGCTTAATTGGTAATTAATTCCCAAAGCATCTCTACCATAATTGTCATAAGGATTTATTTCCCACATGCCATATACACCAAAACGATTTACCAGATTGGTTACGGAGGCTTTTAAACGCAAAGATGAGTAATCGTAATATGGTGATAACGGGGTAATACCAGCTCCCAAGATTAATTGTTGGCCAGAAGAAGGTTTAGTTATAAAACCCAATAAAAAAGTTAAAATAAGGATTCTGAAGGTTCTCAATGGATTTGCTATAGAACGCCTTCAAAGTTAATTAAAAATTTAAAATATGAATTGGTTTTTAACGTAAAGTTTCATGAATTTGACAATGTTAATATTGATTTTGAATTATGTAATATAGAATGTATTGGATAATTTATTCCTTTTCCATTTAAATGTTTGTTTACTAATCCGAAAATTGATCTATTCAGACGATAGTTAAACAAGAAAATAGGTAAATCGGTTAAATTTGTACCTTTATGTTTAAAAGTAAAATCATAGGATTTGCCTTCTTTTTTATTCTTTTTATTCTTATAGACCTTTACACTTGGCAGGGTGTAAGATTAATTGTTCGAAATTCAAGTGATTCCACTAAGAAAATTGTCACTTGGACCTATTGGGGATATACCATCTTCTTGGTTTTATTTATGATTTTATCTAGGTCTTTGGTTGGATTTATGAGTCCAACAGCAATGAGGTTTTTTGCCACATTGTTTTTTAGTATTTTCATTGTTAAAATATTATGGTGTTTATTTCTGTTTATAGATGATATTATTCGATTTTTTCAATGGATTGGTAAAGATATATTTAACAAGAATGTAGGAGTAGAAACCTTTGGAAATGGAGGAATAACGCGTTCTAAATTTTTGAATTACTTGGGATTGGCAATCGGTGGTTTCTTTTTATCAAATGCTATTTGGGGTGTTGTAAAAGGCGCTCATAATTATATTGTTAGAAGAAAAAAGGTTGTTATTGATAATTTACCAGAAGGATTGAAAGGCCTTAAAATTGTTCAAATTTCGGATATACATACTGGGAGTTTTTGGAGTAAGGAAGCCGTTGAACGCGGTGTTGAACTCATTTTAAAAGAGAAGGCCGATTTGGTTTTCTTCACAGGAGATTTAGTGAATGATACTTCTAAAGAAGCAGAACCTTGGTTGGATGTCTTTGGAAGGATAAAAGCACCGTTGGGTGTATATTCAATACTTGGCAACCACGATTATGGTGATTATGTAATGTGGGAGTCTGAATCGGCCAAATTAGACAACATGAAGCAAATGTACAGTCACCATAAACAAATGGGCTGGGATTTACTATTAGACGAAAACAGAATTCTAGAATTCAATGGCGAAAAACTTGCGGTAATTGGCGTCCAGAATTGGAGTGCTAAAGGACGGTTCCCAAAGTATGGGGATTTGGAAAAAGCACATGCTGGAACAGATGGTGTTTCGCTAAAACTTTTATTAAGTCACGACCCAAGTCATTGGAGAGAACAAGTACTTGGCAAGAAACAAGACATCAATATTACGTTTAGCGGCCATACTCATGGAATGCAATTTGGAATTGATTCTAAATTTTACCGTTGGAGTCCAGTGAAGTATTTATATAAAGAATGGATAGATCTTTATTCCGAAGGCAAGCAACACCTCTATGTAAATAGAGGATTTGGATATTTGGGTTATCCAGGTAGGATGGGAATATTTCCTGAAATTACTGTAATTACACTGGCGTAATTGGAATAAAAACAAAACGGGCAGGTTTTTAAACCTGCCCGTTTTGTTTAATTTAGTAAAAATGTTTTTGCTTTTTGTATGAATCGTTCTAAGGATTCACCAGTAAGTTGATTTTTTTCGAGTAATGCAAGGTCAATTGAATATTGCAACTTTGAATTTTTTGTGCTTTCATCTGCGTTTAGAATATTTAGGGCAAGCGGATTATTTGAATTTACAATGAGGGTTTGTTTTTTAAGTCCCAAATCGCCAAATGGCATTGATTGGCCCATTTTGGCATATTCTTCCATTCTACGTTCCCATTCATTTTTATGAATGCTTATAAATTCTTGTTGTGGGGGCAAAGATTCAATTTTTACATCAAAAGCCATTTCATTGACAATCAATTTTAGTGTGGATTCTAACTCTGTTTTTTGGTCTTCGCTAAGCACCGATTCAATGTTCTCTTCCTTTTCTATCAATTGATTTACTGGCGCGCTGTCTACACATTTGAACTTCACTGTTTCAAATTTAGATTCTGCAAATCCCGTAAAGTGTACGTCTAATGAGCCATCAAGAACAATGGTTTCATAACCCATGTCTTTCACATTTTTGATACTCATGTGTTGGCTGTTTTTGTCGGTTGTATACAATACTACAGTTTCACCATTTTTATCAGTTTGATTTAGTTTGACTTTATCTATCCATTCTTGTATTGTATAGTGATTATTTTCCAGAGATTTAACCAAACAAAAATCTTTCATTCTGTCTGCGAATTTTTCATCTGTTAACATCCCGTATTTCACAATAAGATCAAGATATTCCCATTTACTGTTAAAATCTTCACGGTCTGCATTAAAGAGTTCTTGTAGTTTATCGCTTACTTTTTTAGAAATGTGTGCCGTAATTTTTTTTACATTTCCATCACTTTGCAAAGCGCTTCTGCTTACATTCAATGGAATGTCTGGAGAATCCACCACCCCTTGCAATAAGACTAAAAACTCTGGCAATACGTCTTTTACATCTTCAGTAACAAAAACCTGGTTGCTATAAAGTTGAACACGGTCTTTTCGATTATCGATGGCATGGTTTATTTTTGGGAAAAATAGAACTCCTGTTAAATTAAAAGGATAATCGGTATTTATATGTATGTGAAACAAAGGAGCATCTTGGAACGGGTATAATTCTTCGAAAAAAGCTTTGTAGTTTTCTGGTTCCAACTCACTTGGTTTTTTAGTCCAAATGGGTTCCGTATTATTTATTTTTTCGTCTTTAAATTCAATTGGAATGGGCAAGAACCTACAGTACTTACGCAATAATTCTTTGACTTTATAGTCTGATACATAGGTTTCAGCGTCCTCATCGGTTAAATGCAATATCACATCTGTTCCACGGTTTTTGCGTTTGCCTTTTGCCAATGTAAAGGAGGTGGAACCATCGCAATTCCATTCCACTGCTGTGGTCTCTTTTTTGTAAGATTTACTGATTAAAGTAACTTTTTTGGCTACCATAAAAGCAGAATAGAAACCTAAACCAAAATGCCCAATCATTTGTGCAGGGTCTTTGTCTTTCCATTGTTCAATGAATTCAGTGGCTCCAGAAAATGCAAGTTGGGTAATGTATTTTTCAACTTCTTCTTCAGTCATACCTACACCTGAATCAGAAATAGTAATTGTTTTAGCCGTTTCATCTATGGAAACTTTAACGGTTAAATCGCCTAATTCACCATCAAATTCTCCAATTCGAGACAATGTTTGGATTTTTTTTGATGCATCGACCGCATTACTTACAAGTTCGCGAATAAAAATCTCTTGATCTGTATACAAGAACTTTTTAATGATGGGAAATATATTTTCCGATTGAACCGAAATCTGTCCTGTTTTCATAATAAACTAAAGATACAAACCCTGTTCCAAGTTAAATTTCGTGAAATTATGTCAGTTACTTAGCATTAGGAGCGCAAGATTGTCATAAATGCATCTTGAAAATGATTTAATTTGCAGTAATCGTAAAAGGATTCTCAAGTTATTTTTGCAAATTATCCATGTCTAACAGCAGAAAAAAGCAATTATTATCAAAATTGGAACGATACTGTGCCTATCAAGAGCGTAGCCATTTGCAGGTTTTGAACAAATGCAGAGAATTGGGTATAACGTTCGTGGAGTCCAATGAATTATTGGTTGAGCTCATAGAACGAAATTTTTTGAACGAAGCCCGTTTTGTGGAGATTTATGTTCGCAGCAAATTGCGTCAGAAAGGTTGGGGCAGACAAAAAATAGCGATGGGATTAAAACAAGCAGGTATTACTGCAGCTTTGATTGAAAAGGCATTAAAAAATGTTGAGGATCAATGGCAAGATGTTATTCAGAAACAAATGCAAAAGAAACTAAAACAATTGACTCCAGATTTAGAAACTTTTGAAGAATTATTGGAAAGCATTGATAAAATTTCATTTGAAAATCGCAACAAAATTTACCGCTATTTATTGGGTAAGGGGTTTACCCCAGATCAAATATCGAAAGTATTAAAGGTAGATTTATAAACCAATGGGATCCATGGCCCATTCATGGATTTTCATGAGGGCTTCGTAAGATTGCATTTTGCCCTCATTATTTTCAATTTTACCCTCCATAACAATTTCTGCCTTGAAACGAATAATGCGGTTTGTTTTAATATCTACATGCAAAAATCCATCTATATTTCCTTCCATGTCGATTTGTTTTTCCAAGTCTAAAATCATGCCTTTGTGGTTTGATTTTATTTTGCCAGAAAGTTTAACATAGGCTACACTTTTTCCTTCTGTGGTTTTATCCATTTTTTCAAAGGTAAAAGTGGTATTGAATTTTTGTAAAAGTGGAAATGAAAAAATACTGTCAGTCCAACTTTCTCCAAGCTTGTGTGCTTTGGCAGTATGCAAAAAGTAGGTAAAATGAGTGCCTTTTGCAATATGGTGTATGTTGTCGTTTTTTACGGCACTTAGATATACATCGCGGCCTTCAAATTCAGATAATTCGCCTTTTTTATTAAAAATCAACTTGTAAGCATAATTGTGTTTGTCCTCAACTGGGTTTCCAAGATCTATAAGTCTGTCATCTTCTTTTCTCATTCCAGAAACTTCGGTATATGTGAATTCTACGGTAGATTGAGGGGTTTTATTTTTTGCCGGATTGCTAACATAAGCCTTTCCAACTGTTCTCATATTTGCCGAAAGGTCATTTGGCTTAGAGTCTGGGGTTTTGAAGGTTGTTTTTATACGTTGCTCACGCTTAAAGGTGCCCGTTGGGTATCCAAATGGCATGGCAGGGATAACTTGCGCAGAGAGGAAGTCTGCAAGAAGCATTACACTTAAAGAAAGAAGAATTTTTTTCATGAATTTGGTTTGTTTATGTATTAATTATTGACTTTTTCTTGAACACTGCCTTTAAGTGTAAGCGGAATTGACATTCCGTTAACTTCCATCGCACCTTCTAGTTTCATGTCTATTAAAGTCTCAATGGTTAAATTGTTTTCAGTGTTTACACGAACGGTTCCGGTCATAGTACCAACTAGATTTTGATGTATCGTTGTTCCACCTTGATCAATATCGGCAATAAATTTGATATCACTGATTACAGCCAATAATGCAATTTTGTTCTCACAAGACAGAAATTTATAATGACTGGTCATAAGATTGTCTGCAAAACTACTGTCCGTCCAAGAGTCGCCTACTTTCATTTCGGATTTTACTTGCAAGAACTGTGAATATGGTTTATTTATAGCATATCCATTCATGCCACTTTGTTGCATTTGCTTCACCAAGTCAGTATTGCCATACATTTCTGAGATTAATCCATCTTTATTAACGTGCAATTGAAACGAAGAGCCAGAATCAGAAATATTTGGAATAGGTTGAGAAACTGTGCCCATTTTAATGTCACCACTTATAGAATTAATATTAATGTCAATCACTTGTTTGGTGGTCTCAGGGGATAGTACACTCACATCAGTATTTAATTTCATATTCATATCCATTTCTTGTTCCTGTCCAGCCACCAACATGTTGGTATGTGTAGTTTGGGTTGTTGATTTAGTGAATTTTGAAATGGGGTAATAACCATTAATGGGTTTAATGGTTTGAGATTGGGCAGTATTAAAAAGCAAGGCGAAGCCTAAAAGAGCAATAACAGAGGCATTTTTCATAAAGTCAAAGTTATGAAAATTGGCTAAACAAAAAAGTAGAATTAGATGAAAATGTGAGTATATCGATTTAAATAAACAATTTGCGGTCCATCTTTAACCATTCTAGGGCAGATTTTTCTAGTAGAATGTCTTGAGTGAATTGATCAAATCCAGCTGTTTTTATGAGTTCTCCTGGAATGTCCTCACCGAGCGGAAAAGGATAATCAGTTCCCAAACATACCCTGTTGGCACCCACTAAATCTACAATAAACTGTAGCATTTTAGGGTCATGGACCAAACTGTCGAGCCAAAATTGACCCAAATATTTTTTAGGACTGTGAATATTATCTACGGCAACCAAATCAGGCCTGGCTTGCCATCCGTGTTCAATTCGACCAACCGTTGCAGGAAAAGAACCTCCACCATGGGCAAAGGCAACGCGGAGGTTTGGAAGTCGCTCAAAAATCCCCCCAAAAATCATACTACAAATGGCCAAAGAGGTTTCAGCGGGCATACCCACCAACCATGGCAGCCAATATTTAGGCATTTTTACTTTAGCTCCCCACCACCATGGGTGCACAAACAAAGCCATATCTAAGTCTTGCATGGCTTCAAAAATTGGAAATAAAGCGGGCTCATTTAAATTCCAATCGTTCACATGAGAGCCGATTTGTATTCCTTTTAAACCAATGGCTTTGCATCTTTCCAATTCTTTAATTGCCAAAGAAGTATGTTGCATTGGCAATGTGCCTAAACCCACAAATCGTTTAGGATAATTATTGCAGATTTCAGCGATGTGGTCGTTTAAATATTTGGAGATTTCCAATGTGTGTTTGGGTTCAGCCCAATAACTAAACATAACCGGAATGGTGCTTATTACCTGGACGTCAACATCTACATGATTGCATTCTTTTATACGTTGATCTGGATCCCAACAATTATTTTCAATTTCTCTGAAGAATTCTCCATCCATCATCATTCTAGCGCAACAAGGCTTGTGATGCTCTAGAGAAATAAACTCACCGTATCCATATTTTTCTTTCCATTTTGGTAAATCTGAAGGAATAATGTGAGTATGAATATCGATAATTAAAGACGATTTTTTGGATTGTTCCATGGCACAAAATTACATGCTAAAAATAAAAGGTTTACAGAATTTTCATTCCTAACGGAATATTGCGTTTTTTTGAAGTTAAATGGAAGTTAGGAAAATTGATTTTTGGAGTGCTACCAGTATGGTAATTGCAAACATGATAGGCACAGGGGTGTTTACGAGTTTAGGATTTCAATTGGGCGACTTACATCAGGGATTTTCCTTAATTATGGTTTGGTTTTTGGGGGGATTGATTGCGTTAACCGGTGCAATATGTTACGCTGAGGTTGCAAATAGATTGCCTAAAGATGGGGGTGAGTTTTATTTTTTGAGTGAAATGTTTCATCCAGCATTGGGTTTTATGGCGGGTTTTGTAAGCACAACAGTAGGATTTGCGGCACCCGTTGCTGGCGCTTCTTTGGCTTTGGGTGCTTATGTTGAAGGGGTTTGGCCAGATGTTTCAGGGAAATTGGTGGCCACAATTGTCGTAGTTGGGATTACACTCATTCATTCGTTCAGTTTAAAATTCGGTCTATTGTTTCAACGCATTTCAACACTTTCAAAGGTGTTAATTATTTTGGCATTTGTGATTGTTGGCCTTTATTTACCAAGTAAATCGGATATTACTTTTTTACCCAATGCTGCTGCAATGAATGAAGTATGGCAAGGCAATTGGTTTGTGCCTGCATTTTCTATTAGTTTGGTTTGGGTTTCGTTTGCATATAGTGGATGGAATGCATCGGCATATATAGCGGGCAGCATCATAAATCCCCAGAAAAACTTAAGCCGAAGTATCATTTTGGGGACCATTTCGGTTACAGTAATGTATTTGCTTTTGAATATGGTATTTTTAAAATCGGCTCCGATTTCTGAATTGGTGGGTAGAAAGGAAGTCGGCTTGGTTGCAGCGCGTTCTTTGTTTGGCGATAAAATCGGTGCTATAATGGGCGGAATAATAAGTGTACTTCTTATTTCTACAATTAGCTCAATGATATTTACGGGTCCACGGGTTTTAAAAACCATGTTTGAAAAAATGAATTTGTGGCCAAGATTGTACACCCTATCAAAACATGAAACGCCGGCTGGAGCCATTTATTTTCAGGGTGTATTGAGCTTGGTATTGTTGTTTACTATGAATTTTGAATCGCTCATTTATTATGTAGCATTTACCCTTTCCACGTTTACATTGCTTACTGTAATTGGAATGATGAAAATGCGTATAAAATTGGGCAAACCTACTGGATATTCTGCATGGGGTTATCCAGTTACCCCTATCATTTTTATAATTATGACGGCGTCTGTGGCTTGGTATTTTATTAACAACAAACCTTTTGAAAGCGCGTTGGGACTGGCTACATCCCTTTTTGGATTGGTTCTTTGGGGGATAATTAATAAAAGAAAGACAACTTAATTTTCAGAAATTCTGGTAGTTAACACAGCTGCTACCAGCAATAATCCACCCCCACACATCACAGCTGAAATCAAATTGTTGTTTAAAACATTCTCCATTATTGGTCCAAAAAAGAGTGCGGCGATAATTTCAGGTAAAACAATAAAGAAATTGAAAATACCCATGTAAATGCCAATTTTATTTTCTGGAAGGCACCCACTTAACATGCTATAAGGCATGGATAGAATGCTTGACCAGGCAATACCTACACAAGCCATTACGCCATAAAGAGCAAGTACTGTGGATTTATC
>CAMAQS010000017.1 GCA_945860565.1 Chitinophaga pinensis
CTTTAATGGTACTTGGGAATTTAACTGTAAATTTTGGCAAAAAGTGTAAGCGTATGGCTTCAGAAACCAGCGTGTAAGAACCCGTAATTAAGGCCTGAGAAGCGATAATTGCAGCGATGGTTGCGATAGAAATACCAAATGGCAAAAACCAGTCCGGCATGATCCCATAAAAGGTTCTTGCACCATCTAAAGTAGTGTTAAGGTGTTTCAATAGCCAAGCACCTTGTCCGAAATAGTTTATTAATAAGGTGATTTTCACAAAAACCCAGGATATTCGGATGTTTTGTTTTCCGCAATGGCCTAAATCACTATATAATGCTTCTGCTCCGGTGGTGCACAAGAAAACGGCTCCTAATAGTAAAAATGCATCGGGACTTTGATTTAAGAATCGATAAACCCAAATTGGATTCAATGCTTTGAGTACTTCAGGATGTTGCACAATTTGTGCGAAACCCAAAACAGCAAGCATACTAAACCATACAAACATTACGGGGCCAAAGAATTTGCCAACAGCACTTGTTCCCACGCGTTGAAAGATGAAAATTACGCACAAAATGGTAATAACAATTGGCACGGTTTCTAGGTGGCTCCAATCTATGGAATATCCGTTTTTAGGGTTAATAAATCGAAGTCCTTCTATTGCAGATGACACGGATATGGGGGGGGTGATTATCCCATCAGCCAACAACATGGCTCCTCCCACCATTGTTCCGATTACCAAATACGGAAACCGTCGTCGGAGTAAACTGTAGAGTGAAAATATTCCACCTTCTCCTTTGTTGTCTGCTTGCAGTGTAAGAATTACATATTTAATGGTGGTCTGTATGGTTAATGTCCAGAATACGGCACTAATTCCACCTAAAATGAGTGTCTCATCGATTACTTTGTTGCCAACGATGGCATTCATTACATATAGTGGTGAAGTTCCAATATCACCAAAAATAATACCGAGTGTTATGAGCGCCCCGGCCGGGGTAAATTTGTCTATGCGGGTATGTCCCATGTGTTAATTTAGAGCGAATTTAATGTGTTCAATTGGATTCTTTCGATAATTGTAAAAATTGTTTTTACGATTGTACAATTAAGTCCGATGAATGCAAAATTTGTGTGCTTTTTCTTGCGTAAGTGTCATTTTGACACTAGTTATAAATATTTATCGTAATTAATTGATTTTGGATTGTTGAAATCTAAAAAAACCTTCTAAATTTGCGCATTAATAACTACGAAAAAAAATGTCAAAGTCTAGCTCCGCTTCAGCCACCGAACAATCACAATCGTTTACAGATAATCAAGAATTTACAAGCAATCACCGAGGGATATCTTCCTATTACGGAGAGCTAGTATTTGGACCCATTGCACAATCGGGTTACTTATCCGAAAATGCAATATCTGAAATTGGTAGAGCTGTAAATGATGGTCACGCGATTGGTCGTGAAATAGCGGATGAGGTGGCAAATGGCATGAAGGACTGGGCTTTGGATATGGGAGCCACGCATTATACGCACTGGTTTCAACCGTTGAGAGGAACAACAGCAGAAAAACACGATAGTTTTTTTGAACCTACAGGCATTGATACTGGAATTGAAGTGTTTTCAGGCAAAGCATTGGCACAACAGGAACCAGATGCAAGTTCTTTTCCTTCTGGGGGGATACGCAACACGTTCGAAGCGCGTGGTTATACCGCATGGGATCCAAGTTCACCAGCATTTATCATTGAAAAGGGTGGAATTCGCACTTTATGTATTCCAACCATTTTTGTTTCCTACACTGGTGAAGCCTTAGATTATAAAGCACCTTTGTTAAAAACCTTGGCATTTGTTCGCAAAGCGGCAACCGATGTATGTCAATATTTTGATTCTAACATTATAGATTGTTCTGTTTCATTGGGAGTAGAACAGGAATATTTTTTAGTAAAAGAAGACTTGTACTACCAACGTCCCGATTTAATGTACACTGGAAGAACATTGATTGGACATTTACCTCCAAAAGGACAACAAATGGAAGACCATTATTTTGGAAGTATTCCTACGAAGGTTCAAGTCTTTATGAATGATTTTGAACAACAGGCACATCGCTTGGGAATTCCATTGAGAACGCGTCACAATGAAGTGGCTCCAGGGCAATTTGAGTGCGCACCTCAGTTCGAAACGTTGAATTTGGCGGTAGATCACAATACCTTGTTGATGGATGTAATGGAAGCAGTGGCTTCTGATCATGGATTCCGAGTTCTTTTACATGAAAAACCATTCAAAGGAATCAATGGTAGTGGAAAACACAACAATTGGAGTTTGTTAACTAACACAGGCGTGAATCTTTTGTCACCCGGTAAAAATCCAGACCAAAACCTTCAGTTTTTAACCTTCTTCATCAATGTAATCAAAGCGGTTCATGATCATGCTGATTTGTTGAGAGCAAGTATTGCGACTGTTGGAAACGACCACCGTTTGGGTGCAAACGAAGCACCGCCTGCAATAATGAGTGTGTTTGTTGGTGATACTTTAGAAGACGTACTAAATAGATTTGAAGCAGATATTGACAATGCCGATGGCGCTCACGATGCCGGTAGCATAAACATTCCCAATATTCCAGAAATATTATTAGACAATACCGATAGAAACCGTACCTCTCCATTTGCTTTTACGGGTAATAAATTTGAATTTCGCGCTGTTGGTAGCAGTGACAATTGCAGCTCTTCGATGGTAGTATTGAATGCCATTGTAGCCAATCAGTTGGTGGAATTTAAAAATAAAGTGGATGCTGAAATTGCGAAAAATGCATCTGCTAAAAAAACGGATTGTATAGAAAAAGTGTTAAGAGGAGAGTTGTCAAGCAGTAAAAAAGTCATTTTCGGTGGAAATGGTTACAGCGATGAATGGGTTCAGGAAGCAGCAAAACGCGGATTGAACAACATTAAAAACACCGCTGAAGCATTGGCCGCTTACATGTCCGAAGCCAGCATCGATTTATTTGTTAGAAACGGCATTTTTAGTCATAAAGAATTAGAAGCACGTACAGAAATTCGTTATGAAACTTTTGTATTAAGCATTGAGTTAGAAGCAAAAGTTTTGGGCGAAATGGTTCAAAATTTTGTTATCCCTTCGGCCATCCGTTACCAAAGCAGAATCGCGGACAATGTTTCTAAATTATTGGCCATTGGCCTTACAAAAGAATCCATATCCGCTCAAATGGAAATGTTAAATACATTGAGTGGTTTAATTAACCAAGCGCACCAAAAGAATGCACTTTTGAGTGAATTGACAAATTCAGTGAACGAAATTGAAAGTGCTCAAGAACGCGCCATTGCCTATAATAATAAGTTAAAGCCCTTATTTGAAGAGGTAAGAATTGTGTGCGATTTAATTGAAAAATTGGTGGATGACAGTGAATGGAGCTTGCCTAAATACCGTGAATTGTTAACCTTAAATTAATTAGAATTCAAATCAAAAAAACCGTGATTTTCATCACTTATGCGGTGAATGAATGGTCGTATATTTGTAAATATTAATCGTATTACTTTGGAAAAAATAGAGTGTTTAATTATAGGTAGTGGACCTGCAGGGTATACTGCTGCAATTTATGCTGCAAGGGCAGATATGAAACCTGTTGTGTATGAAGGCTTACAGCCGGGTGGACAGTTAACAATTACCACAGACGTCGAGAATTATCCAGGATTCCCCGACGGAGTAATGGGTCCTGAAATGATGGAAATGTTTAAAAACCAAGCGGTTAGATTGGGTGCTGATGTTCGCTACGGAATGGTTACGTCTGTAGAATTTAAAGACGGTGGCCCACAAAAGGTAATCGTTGATGGCAATCATGAAATTGAAGCAGAAACGGTAATTATTTCTACTGGCGCATCTGCAAAATGGTTGAATTTACCTTCTGAACAACGTCTTAATGGTAGCGGGGTGAGTGCTTGCGCTGTGTGCGATGGGTTTTTTTACCGTGGTAAAGATGTAGCCATCGTTGGCGCCGGAGATACTGCTTGTGAAGAAGCTTCTTACTTGGCAAAAATATGTACCAAAGTGTATATGTTGGTGCGCAAGGAAGAGTTTAGAGCTTCTAAAGCAATGCAACACCGCGTATTAAATACTCCAAACATAGAAGTTTTGTTTAACACTGAAACCGATGAGATTTTGGGTGAAATGGCTGTTGAAGCGGTGAGGGTTAAAAATGTCAAAACACAAGAAATGAAAACACTTTCCATAAATGGATTTTTTGTGGCGATTGGACATACTCCAAATACAGATATTTTTAAACCATATATAAACATGGATGATCAAGGTTATATCATAACACAACCAGATAGCTCATATACAAACATACAAGGGGTATTTTGCTCTGGTGACGCCCAAGATAAAATCTACCGTCAAGCGGTTACTGCGGCTGGAAGTGGTTGTATGGCCGCCTTGGATGCAGAAAGATGGTTGTCTGAAAGGAAATCTCGCAACTAATTTAGCGTTATAATAGGAATGAAATATTGGATTTTTAGTGCCATTTCTTTTATTCCTTTTACCTTATCCTCACAAATACATCAAGAATTTTTAGGAATTCCTCCAGTAGTTGGGAATGAAACTTCCGTTTCCATAAACCCCGATGATCCAGAGGATATCTGGTTGGTATTCAATAATGCCAATGTCTTTCATTCTTTAAATGGCGGAGACCAGTGGTTAAAAATTGAGGTGAATCCAAAAGTTGGATTTTACGGTGATCCCGTTGTGAAAAAAGCAAAAAATGGGCTGGTTTATTTGGCTCATTTGGCAAAAAATCCGGAAAAAAAATGGCCTGAATGGTTCGATTGTATTGTGTTTGAAAGAAGTTCTAATGGGGTTGAATTTCATGCTATTTCCATTGGCAAAAATGGCAAAATGCAAGATAAACCCTGGTTTTCTATTGACGAAAATGCGAAGAGCCCTTACAGGAACAATATTTATTTGGTTTGGACGGAATTCGATAAATACGCAAGCAACAATCCAAAGGATTCCTCTAGAATCCGTTTTGCATTCAGTGAAGATTTGGGCGCTACCTTTTCTGAACCCATAATTATAAGTGACAAAGGGGGAAACGCGTTAGACGATGACGGCACGGCAGAAGGGGCAACCATTGGTGTTTTGCCTAATGGTTTCATCTATTGCGTTTGGAATAGGAATGACTCATTGTGGATGGATATAAGTTATGACGGCGGAAGGAAGTGGGGAAAAGATATCTTTTTAACCCGTACTCCAGGAGGCTGGGATTTTGAGAATATAGACGGATTAATTCGAACAAACGGGATGCCTTTTGTTACAGTAGATAAAAAAGGTGGCTTGTATGTGGTTTATGGAGCACGGAAATATGATAAAGGGGATTTGGATATTTTCTATTTATACTCAGGTAATCAAGGAAAAACAGTTCAAGGTCCCATAAAAATCAACCAAGATGAAACGGAAAGAGATCAATTCTCACCTTATGCCGATTTTGATGTAAATGTTGGTTATCCAAGGGTTATTTGGTACGATAAGCGCCACAGTGAAACAGGTAGATTTTGCCATGTGTATACGGCTGAATTGAAAAAATCTAAGGTGATAAAGGAATCAAATTTGAGCAATATCCCGGTAATTCTGCATTCTAAGAAAACATTTTATGGAGATTATATCGGATTTTCAACTTCAGTTGGTGGGGGAATGGCAGCGGTAACGGATTATTCAGATGAAATTCAGAATACGGCAATTGCAATGCTTAGCTGGAATAAAAAATCCCCCAAATCCACAGACAAAGGTCCTGTTTTAGAAATTAATAGAAATGGTAAGTCCGATTCTTTGTTGGTTATTGCCGTAATTCCAACGGAAGAATCCTTCACTTTTGAAATTAAAAGTGGCAGAAATACAATCGTGCAGAAGGTATTTACAACTTCCAGCAAAATTCAACCCGCCGATTATCAAGAGTTTTATATCTCTAAGTCACTTTTGCCAACGGGTTTATACACATTTAGTATTAGGAGAAAAGGGATTCTTCTGAAGAAAAATGTTTGGATGAATTAATTTCTGCGGAAATCACAAATTTGGTTTGAAAATCAAGTACGAAAGCCTATTTTTGCTAACTTTTTAAAAAGAAGACCTTACAGACATGGCAGTTATACAGAGACTTAGAAATTCAGGATGGGTAGCAGTAGTTATTATTACGGCATTGGTGTTATTTGTTGTTGGTGATTGGCTCACAGGCCGCCAAGGAAATGGAAATGCCAATGAAAATCGCGATGTAATCGCTGAAATTCGTGGCGAAAAAGTACGTGAAGCCGAAATTTCCGTCATAGTTGAAAAGTTGTACAAGAAGGAAATGGACCAAGATCCAAACTTCAAGTTGGATGAAGCGGGTGCAGCAAAGTTGTTTCAATCCGCATGGACTGAGCTTTTAAAAAGTAAAGTTATGTTGAAAGACATAGCACTTTCTGGCATAGAAATCAGTGATGCAGATTTTAACGAAATGGTTGTAGGTGCAAATCCTATTTCTGCCATTCAAAACGACCCTTCTTTTCAAACAGATGGCAAATTTGATCCTAGCAAGGTAGAAAGTATCTTTAAACAGGCAAAGGGCAATGCTCAAATGAAAGTGCGTTTGGCAGAATATGTTGAACAACTTAAAGCGCAAGAACTAGAAACCAGGTATGCAACGTATATCGCAAAATCGTTGGCGTTCAAAACCAAAAAAGAATTGGCATACGATTATGTTGCGGCAAACCAAACCGTAGAGGGTAAATTGGTTGCTTTGAACATTTCAACCATTGCGGATAAAGACATTAAAGTAACAGATGAGGATTTAAAAGAATATTTAGATGACAACAAAGAACGTTTCAAAATTAAATCTGAAGCGCGTTCCTTTAAGTTTGTTGTTTTCGACATTATTCCTTCGTCTGATGATTCTGCCCAAGCCAAAGAAGAGGCATATGCTGCTGCCAAAAGAATGGCAGGTAATACCACAGATACAATTGGTGCAATTGGTTACATAAACAGAACTAACTTGGACGAAAAAACGCCAACAATTGTAGTAGATTCACTTTGGAATAGTGCCATTGGTAGAGTCGTAGGTCCAGTGTATAAAGACGGCAAATACAGTATTTACCAAAAGGTAGCTGAAGCCAAAGATTCATTCCCAATGGTAAATGTATCTCATATATTAATCCCGTTAAGTGGTGAGTTGCCAAATGGGACAGTCATATCCGATTCAACACAGGCTTTGGCAATAGCTCAAAATGTTTATAACCAAGTTGCTGGAGGCAAGACCATTGCAGAGTTGGCATCTACTTATTCTTCAGATAAGAGTTCTGCTGTAAACGGAGGTTCTTATGGATGGGCTGATCCAAGACAATATGTCGAGGCTTACAAAAAATTCTGTTTAGAAGCAAAGAAAAATCAATTGGGTTTGGTGAAAACCGAATATGGATATCACATCATGCGTATGATGGAAGAGCCTGATTATCGCAAGATCAAATATCAAGTAGAGGAAACAGAGGTTGCACCGGGTCAAAAAACCGTGAAATTAGTAGATGAAAAGAGCAGGAAATTTAAAAACTTGGTTAATCCAGATAAGCCTGAAACATTTGATAAAGCAGTTGAAAAATTAGGGATCATCCCACGTGTAGGAAATAACTTTACTTTTGATCAAAAATCTGTAGGTGGAATTGACAATTACAGCGATGTTCGTACTCTTATTTATTGGTTATTCGATGATAAAAGAGAGAACAATGAAATTTCTGAAGTGTTTGCATTCCCAAATAAACATGTTATTGTTAAATTGGAAAACATTAAACACATCGGTTACGCCACTGTAGACAATGTTCGTTCTGAAATTGAAGGTACCGTAAAAGAGCAGTTGAAATGTAAAAAAGCCGCTGAAAAGTTAGAGAATGCAATGAAAACAGCAAAAACTGCAGATGCCCTTGCTAAAGCAGTTAATGGTGATTTGATAGATTTGAATGTTGTGAGATATGGTCAAGGGTTCTTGCCACAAATCGGACAAGAGTTCGGAGTTTTAGGAGCCATCTATGGAATGGGGGAAACAAAAGTTTCTAAACCAATTTTAGGTAAACAAGTTGCAGCGGTTATCTTTATGAACAAAACCACTAAAATGGATATCCCTGTGTCTATTTATAATGCACCTCAAGAAGATTCATACACAAACCAACCACAGTTCGTTTTGAACCGCTTGCAAGAAGTGTTAACACGCAGTGCAGCCATTCAAGATTTTAGATACAAATTTGATTGGTACAAATAATTCAAGTTAAATAATCTTTAAGATTTTAATATTAAATAAATGGCTCCTCTTTTGGAGCCATTTATTTTTATGTTTTTTTGTAGGATGTTGTGTTATACTCATTAAGATAGTATTTTTGCAGCATGTCAGCAATTACCCACGAACAATCCCTAGAGAAATTTTATGAGCAGTTTGAGTACGTTTTAGAAAACTACACACAACACGGTAAGCGTATCGATGAATATTCAAATATAGTAATTGGTGGCTTAGGGGGAAGTGGAATTGGTGGCAGAATTGCACGTTCTTATTTTTGGAATGAAATGCCCATTCCTGTAGAAGTATATTCTGACTATACCATGCCTAATTATGCCGGTAGTCGCACATTGGCTATTTTGTGTTCTTATTCTGGAAATACTGAAGAAACATTAACGATGTTTGCTCAAGCCAAAGAAATGGGTTGTGACATTATTTGTATGGCCGCGGGTGGAACTTTAATGGCATTGGCGCAAGAAAATAGTTTAAAAACATACACCATTGCAGAAGGTTTTCAACCTCGCATGACTTTGGGTTTTGCCTTGGGTAATTTATTGATGATATTGGGTGAATTGTTGGGCAAAGACATGAGTTCAGACATTAAACAATTACATCAAGAGTTTAAGTCACATGAAGTGGCATTGAAACAAGCCAAACACATGCATGGCTTTTTCAAAAAGAGCATTGGAAATAAATTTGTAATCATTACGGATATGGCATACGAAGCCGTTGGAATTCGCTGTTGCCAACAGATTCAAGAAAATGCAAAAGGAGAAGCTTTTGTATCTGTCTTGCCAGAATCCAATCACAATATGATAGAAAGTTATTACGAAACCCGTGATACCAATTATATACTATTGAATAGTGGTAACAACGATAGGGTAACACTTAGATTTGAGTTTCTTAAAAAGTTATTAGCAGATAAAGGCAATGTCATTTACGATTATCCAGTAAAAGACGCTTCATTGTCTTCAATTTTTGAAGTGATACACGCAACAGATTGGTTAAGTATTTGGGCTTCCAATGACAAAAAAGTGAATAATATGGAAGTGGGTATTATCATGGATTTGAAAGGTTATTTGTCGAGTAAAGCCTAATTATTAGTATTGGCGGCAATGAAGATTACATTTTTAGGGACAGGAACTTCGCAAGGAGTGCCTCCCATTGGATGTAATTCAGAAGTATGCCGAAGCAATAATCCTAAAGACAAACGTCTGCGCGCCTCCATTCACATAGAATGGGATGGATTGAGTTTTGTTGTTGATACTGGTCCAGATTTTAGATATCAAATGATTCGTGAGGGCATAAAACACATTGATGCCGTTTTATACACCCATGAGCACCGCGATCACACTGCTGGTCTCGATGATATTCGTCCATTTAATTATTTGCAGGACATGAAAATTCCATTATACTGTGAAACCCGTGTTTTGGAATCTTTTAAAATGCAATACGATTATATTTTTGAAGAATTTCCTTATCCAGGAATTCCATTGGTGAATTTTAACATCATTCAAAATGACCCTTTTTTAGTTTTGGGAAAAACCATCATTCCCATCCAAGTGATGCATTATAAATTGCCTGTATTTGGATTTAGGTTTGATTCTTTTGCGTATATCACAGATGCCAATTTTATAGCAGATAGTGAAATTGAAAAACTGAAAGGGGTTAAGGTTTTAGTTTTAAATGCATTGAGAAGAGAAGCCCACATTTCTCATTTTACACTGAATGAAGCAGTTGAATTGGCTCAGAAAATTGGAGCTGAACAAACCTATTTTACACACATGAGTCATCAAATTGGGTTGCATGATGAGGTTTGCAACGAACTACCTCAAGGTATAGATCTAGCCTTTGATTGTCAGGTGATTGTTATTTAATGTAAATGAATTTCCCCATGGCAGTTTCAGTGCCATCTTGATTCATCCCGAATATAAAATAGACGCCACTATTTGGTTTAGATCCATCTAATCGGTAACCATCCCAAGTGGCTTTTCCACCATTGGCTTTGGTTTGAGAAATGACTTTTCCTTGCAAATCGGTGATTCTAATTTCGGCATTATTTGCCAATCCCTCAATGGTAATAACACCATCATATTTTGGAGGAACGGGATTAGGGTAGACAATGATTTCTTTGAATTTATCGTCGGCAGGACCTGCGTCGTTGCGGTATGAAATAATTCCTTTATCCGTTCCAATAAACAATTCACCACTGCTTTCTATTTGCCCTAAACAAATAACCCTGTTTGACAAAATAGGACTGTTGTCCACATTGAAATGGCGCAATACTTTTTGACCGTATTCATCTACCAAAAACACACCATTGCTATTCGTCGCAAACCATTTCCTGTTTCCACCGTCAACCAATATATCGGTAATGGTTTCTTCGCCCATTAAATAACCCACTTGGCCATCTTGATCTACAATAAATCTTTCCAATCTAGGCGCGGTAAATAAATTAAGTGAACCCGTATATACATTTAATCCTTGGATGGTACCTATCCAAACATATCCATTTTTGTCTGCCCGTATAGACAAAACATCGTTAGAAAGTAGTCCATGGGATTGATTGATAAACACAAATTCATCATCGGTATTACTGGTAAGCGATTTGCCTTCATGGAAAACCAAAATCCCCCCTGATGTTAAAATCATCCATTTTCGGTCGTATTCATCTACAATAATCTGCCTTATCTTATTCGTTGGCAATTCAAACGAGTACCAATCTCCTGATCTGGTTTGACAGTGTAGTGGTTTTTCTTCACCATGATTCACAACCCATAAATTTCCTTTGCTGTCGTCTGCGAGTCCACCAATATGTAAAAAGCTGGTATCGTTTATTCGTTTAAGAGGGCTATTTAAATTATCGTACCGATTTACAATGGTAGTTCCTTTGAATTCTAAAATCCCATTTGAATGGGTGGCTGCAAATACGTGGTTGTTAATTTTACGGTGACAAGTAAAGGTAAAATCATACATATTAGAATTAAAGGGAGAGCTTATATTGCTTTTCCACCCGTCCTCGTTAAATAGATAAAACCCAGAATTGTTAAATGCATTTCCAAAGGTGCTACTTACACCACCTCCTGTAACCAGCAGGTTGTTCCCAGATTGCGTCATCGCAAATACCGAACCATTATCTGGTCCATTTGGTAAAAAGGCGTATTCTTGAATTGGGTCTTTTTTAATAACGCCAGGTCCAAATCCAGTACAGAACCAGTAATTGTCATTTTTAAATTGGGTTGCACTGGCCACCAAATTTAGAACAACAGTGGATTTTCCATTGTTGTCGATTTTTAGAATTCCCCCATTTCTTACAATATGAATTCCTTTTGTATTTGAAAAAATCCGGGGAGTGTACATCCGGTTAAGCAAAATAGGCTTGATGATTCCTTTGTGATATTGCCAAACGGTACTGTCTGCCTCAAAATATAAACTATCATTCCAACGATCCAATTGTCTGCAATTTTTGGCGTAATAAGGTTGACTCCATTGATTGTAATCATTTAAGTTTACCAGTCTATTCCAAGGGGCTGAACGAATTCCAGTAGCGGTACCTATAAACAAACTATCGTCCATTACCGTTCCAGCAAAAACAGGAATTTCTGAACCATTTGGTCCAATGTTTGTATAACTATCTCTAATTTCATGTTTTTGTACATCCACAACCAACAATCCAAAATAGGTAGACACCAGTGCATCATTTTGATGGAAAGAAACGTGTAAAATTCGTTTATCACCCTGTAAGAATTTGTTTTTAAAACCAGGGATGTTTACGATTTTTTGGTCATTTATTAACAAATCGATGTTCCCATCAGCATATCCGATAAACAGAATATCCAATGATTCATTGTAGCGCAAATAACTTACTTCTTGACCACTAAAGCCATCCATTGTTTTCAAAAGGTTCATTTCACCAAAATCGGTGGTACGCCAAAACCCTTGTTCTGAAGCGGCATAAACATATCGACTACTCGCTTCACAGATTACTGCATTTCGATAACTTAAATGAGTCCTCCAATTTCCAGTTGGGATCTGTTGTGCCAAACTCAAAGAGAGTTTAAAAAACAAGAAAATATATAGGAGAATGCGTTTGAACATGTTAGGCTTAATTGAATGTATATCTTAGTTCTAAGCCAAAATCAGTCAGTGCCGTGTAAAATTGTGTGGCAATTTTAGGATCCATTATTACTCGATTATAACGCACTGCTAGATTGATTTTTTGATTAATTTGATACGTAGCAGATGGGGTAATCCTTATGTTTGTCATACCTGCAGTATACCGATTGGTATTGTCGTCAATTTTACGAATAATGGTTACGTTGTCGTTAATTGATACTGCCAAGTCAAATCTGAAATCGTTTGGTAAAAAGACTTTTCTGCCTTTCACTCTGAAAGGAAGTGTTAGACCTGTTACTCTATAACCAGCAGTTAACATCATTTCATTTTGACGCATTTCTGTAAGGTTAAAACTTGCTGCAAACAATTTCAATATGCGGCTTCTTTTGTATTCAAATCCAAGAGTCCAATTGTTTTTAGTGGTAAAGTTTAATCCGAACAAAGGTGCAAAACCTTCACTGATGGTTACGTCTGCAATTTGGAATTTCGGAATGAGGTCTTTCCCCATTACAGCGGGTTCATTTTGAGAATATTTTAGATTTTGGCTGTAATTTCCAATTGAATACTTTCCTGTGTATGCGTGTTTAAGGGTGATTTGCGTAAAAATATTGGACAAACCCGGTATTTTACTCAATCCCGTATAGTTTATATTCCAGTTTGGCAATGGTATACTAGGGAATCCACTGATATCCGCTCTGCCTACATCCAATCCGCTATACGCAGCATAAAATCCCCCAACAATAACATCCTGCGATGATTTGGAGTAACCAACCGGATATTTTGTGACGGTATCTATGGCGGTTCCACCAAAACGAGGGTCAGCATTTTGTAGGCGGCTCGCTACCGTATATCTGTTGGCCAAATAATTGTCGAAAGTTGGATTTGGGTGGTTTTCGTTGTTGCTTATATCTTTAATAAAATGGGTGTTTAAAAACATTCCCGATACAGAATAGGTTCCTGTTTCTGCAAAACCTTCATCTACCCAGTTGGTTCCATTGTGTTTGAAAATACTTTGAATTCCGCGTGTTTCACTTCTAAGGAAATCCAAACGTATTCTGAAATCCTTTAGTGGTTCAATGGTCACATTACCAGAAATGTTTTGTGTAACATTGTTTTTGTAAAAATTTGCTTGTCTATTGTCTTTCAACAATGCGCCAGCGTTGGCCAAATCGTATCTAATATTTTTATCTTGTAGTCCAAATACAAATCCGATACCTGGTTGAACATGTTTGAAATTATATCCAAAATAATCTGGTCTATGCGAAAAACCGGGCAATTCGGTGGTTTCTTTTCTGGTCAAATTTACATTCGCATTTTTGAACATGGTAATGAAATCACCCAATAAAATTACCAATGGACTTTGCTTGTCTTTTTTGCCGGCCTCAAGTGCACTGTTGAATTTCGGTTCTGCGGGATCTGGTTTTGCGCCTTTTTTCTTTGATTTTTTGGGGGATCTGTAATCGCGTAAAAATGGTATTTTAGAATATAGTTGCGAAAAATTCAACTGAGAAGTAATGTTGATGTCCTGGCTATTCTGAATTCTGTTACCCAAACTCGCAAAAACCGGAGGCGCTTGGTTCCATTCATAACTTCCTGTGTAAGAGGCATTGGTGCTAATCCATTTCAAGAAGCCTATTTTCGAGAAGGGTAAGGTATATGAAACGTTGGTATTTTGATAGAATCTACGCATTCTTCCAAAACCAGAGAATTCTTTGAAAACGGAATCTTGCTTTTCTTTGGAATCAATTTTACCAAATGGCTCTTGTATCCGTGCTTCAATATTGGCAACATAATTTACTGTTAATGAACTTGCCAAAGGAATGGCCACATTGAAATTCCGGTTCAGTGTAAAGTTTTTATCGAATAAACGTGGGTTTACCTGTTTGAAATTGTTGTTATTCCGGGCTTGGTTTTCACTATACAGACGGTTTAATTGTAGCTGTGATGTAAAGCTACTTGGCAACAAGTTGAAGTTAAAGTCTCTAATTAGTGCAAGGTGTTTACTCTTTACAAATTTTAAAGGACGAATAAATTTAGTATTAATTGAATAAGCATATCCTATGGTAGCTTGTGTGGTATTTACAAAATACTCTTCAATTTGTTGATTTCTGCGGTAATTGCTTTGGTAGCTATAACTTCCATTGAAATTCGATAAAGCCCAAGGGAAAGCACGTTTTTCTGAGGTTGGTTTGCTAATTTTAAAGTTATTGATGTTAAAACTAAACAATGAATTGTAATCTTCGGATGCTTTTTTAATTTGATCGCGAACTGCTTTGCTTGCAATGCCCGTTAAATAGGTTTCTAATACGATGTCTGGATTTAAAGGATTGTATTTTGGCTGTATAAAGCTCTCAGACCATCCTACATATAATGGAATACTTACCCCGGCTTTTGCAGGGAAAAACTTTCCTAATTCAAGGTTTGAAGCAATGTCATAATTGTAATTATTGGTTAAACTCCTGTCATTCAGTTTTTTATCGACGTCACCAAACCCTATGGTTCTTATAGAACCAGCCAAATTTAATTGGCCTAAATCTGCCAATTGTGCTTGAACGTTGGCCAATGCGGCCCATCCACCGCTGTTGGCAATGTCTTTTACCCTCAATTCATTGGTCCAAACTTCAAAACATTTAGGAATGGGTGTATTGTTTTTTACACCAATCATAAATACCCGCACATTGCTTAAATCGGGCAGTCCCATTACCGATATTTTGCCTTTATCAGTAGGTTGAATGTAGGGGGCGGTCATTGGCCAATTGGCGTTTTGCCTTTGGATTTTAAGGTCGTATAGTTTCTGAAATTCTAAATCCACAAAGTTCTCATCGGGCCAAACCAATTTATCGGCGTTTGATGCATTGGAATTTACAAATCCACGGGTCATTTTAAGGGGAACCTCATATTCGTAATAGTTGTTTGTTAAATCTGTTCCGAATCGAATGATGGCAGAAACTTCGCCATCTTCAATGCTGTTCGCTACAACCTCTTCAGCATGGATAAACATCTGCATTCGTTGGTAGTTGCGAATGTCAAATTGTACAGTTTTAAAAGCCCCTTTTGCGTCGCCGCCTTGTAAATTACAAGCCAATAGTGACAAAGACTGTTCGTTTTCTAATACGGTTCCTAAACTAGCCATATTTTGCACACGCTCAACACCTGGAGGGGTTACATAAGCCACCGGTGAACGTTTGCTGTTTTCTTCTAAATTTACGGTACTTACAACGAATTTTGTGCCATCATTTGGATCTGTTGGCACAACTACACCCGGTGTTTTTAATGAGTTGGTATATCTTCTCCAATCGGCTCTAACCATATTGATATAACCCATACGCAAGACTGCTTGGTCGTTGAAACCAGTCATTACCATACGCATAAAGCGGATACTTTTAAAATCAGAAATGTTACCCACCGCTTTTTCGAATTCACGAATCGGAATTTTAAATTGATACCATTTTATTTGCTGGTCTTTTCCATTTCTCAATTTTACGGTGTTATTTACCACGTCAGAAACATAGTTTTTTCCAATTTGTAATTCGGAAGCACTAATTTTCATGCGATATTGGAAATAATCCTCACTTTGATTCATGGTAAAGTCGCGGTTAATGTCCTCATAATCAGGCTGAGTCGTAGATGACTTAGGCATTTCGGCGTATTGACCAGTAAACTTATCGGTGGTAGAATTGCCTTGCATACCTTGGTATTTTGCGTATCTTTCTATGATATCTGCATCTTGTTGGGTATATAAATCTTCTAAGTAATGGGTAAAATTGTCATTTGATGGATCATCAGAAGCCGACAAATAGAGGGGAGAGGTATTGCCAAAATTGGCCGCTAAATTTTGGAGATAAAATGTATCGTAAAATGATTTTTCTTGTGCGTCAGATAATCCATCTAGTCCCAAATCTTGCGCTTGAATTGAAGCGGGTAAATTGTCAAAGGCAAAATTAATTTGAGGACTAGTTGCTATAACTCCAAAAGCCGAAGTATCGGTTGATACGGTTGAAGTTGAAGAGGTTGGCAACCCATTTTCAAATGATTTTCTTCTATCTGGCAAAATGTCTTCACTTATATTCCCTAAGTGAAGCATGAATTCACCCTTCAAATTGGGATTGTCGATAAGCGGATCCATCATCCAAATTTCAATGTAATCAATATTGGCTGCTTCAAAATCATTTTGATCAACCCTTCTCATGATTCCAGCCCAACTTTTTTCGGGGTTTAACAATCTTCCTGCTCCATCAATTTGGTTTGGATCAAAGTTGAAATTATACATACCACGCTGAAACGGGTCAAAGGCTAAATCTAATGTCGGCAAAATAGTAGGTGTTCCTTGAGGGAAGTTTCTCTCTGGGAAAACCTCTCTTTGGTCTATTTGGCGCATATACGGATCACTCAGAATCTCATCTACCCGCTTTTGTATGTTGGCAGGCATATCAGCATCACGGTAAAACAACTGATCGATGGTATAAAAACTCAACTTGGCATGTCTGTTTAGCCAAGCTCTTTTATCTGCTAATCCCACTTCTGAAAAAAGTTCTGGTTGTTTTTGGGGGATACTCGCCACCACCCAATTGCTTACAACTTTAAAATCATTGGGTAATTCAGCATTTTCAAAATCTTCCAAATTGGAAACTCCGCGTTGGTCGCCCTGTGATTTGTGATTGTGTGGGATGATTTTGGCAAATTCGGCATAGGCTGTAATGTTAGAAATCTCTTTTGTTTCCAAAAATGGCAGCTTATCTATCAATTTTGTTAAAAAACGCGATTTTGAACTGTAGGCCAAATCTGCTCCAAAAATGGTATTGAGTATAGGCTCTTCATTGAAATTTGTTTTAGAAGTAAGTGGACGTTCGTACATGTGTAACAACGTGCCTCCAACCACTAGTTTTTTGTTGAATTTGTGCTCAACTCTTCCACCTAACAATGTTTTTTGTTGTATGTTAAAGAAACTCTGCCCATCTGCGGACGCTCTAATTTCTGCTCCACCTTGTAAAAGTCCTTGATTGATAATTCGTACCCTACCCATCGCATAGTCTACTTCATAATCCATGCCTTCACTTAAGGGTCTTCCATTGGCTGTAACCCGCACGGAACCTCTTTGTAAATTGGTTGTTCCTAAGAATAATTCAGCGCCATTGGAGCTCTTATAACTTCCTTGTAAAAAGAATTTATTGTGTTTGACGTCTTGTTGCGCTAAAAATTTTGTTGAATCATAGACCGCATCATAACAGTAGAAATCAGCCAAGTCTGTACGGGCTTCAAATTTCCCTCGCAGATAATCTCCAAAAGGCTCTTTTACTGGAAAAATAACCCTTGCCATTTTGGATTGAATGGTGACGTTTTCTATCGCATCAAAAATTCCATCGGGTTTTGCTTCTTGCTGTCGATTTAATTTGTCTAAACCAAAAACACGAATCAATGGTAAACCATTGGCCAAAGACGGCAAATTGGCAGTTCCAACTGGTAAATAGTTGTAATCTGCACCACTGGTATCGTCGGCATAAATTACGTTCAGTTTGAAATCATCTAAAGACAAAGAATACGTATTCAAGCTATAGATGTTTTTCATCATTAAATCCCAAATAGGCAACCGTGTTCTAATTGTATTGCCTTTAAGCATTTTTAGATAAAGTAATTTCTGGTCACCCGGAGCTACGTCTCTAGAAAATTCTCCCACTTGATACGTTTTTCCTTGATAGGTGTATTCAAAGGCCACGGCCAATATCTCATCGTTATTTAGCGGTTGGGTTAGCGATATATATCCCAATTGATTGTCAACCGAATATTCAGTACTTTTTAGTTGACGTGCATAGTTTAAAAGGTCAAAATCAACCGTTTGTTCAAAGTAGGGAAATTGTTTGTAAATTTCATCTATTGAAGTTCCGGTTTTACGAATAGTGGGATTGGGTTCAATGGTAGAAAATAAGGTATTCGAATTGTTGTCAGGTGCAGGTTCTGAGGATCCAGATAGTTGAGTTCTATATGGTTTTGACTCACCCATATCCATAAACGCCATAATGTCTCTTGGTGTTTCTACATTTGCTGCCCTATTGGTAATCCAAACCTCGACTCTATTGATGATTACGCCACTAGAAACGATTGGAAGATTTTCCAAGGATTTATCGTAAATATCTCTAAAAAATTGAGTTAAAAAGAAATGTCGGTTTTGGTCGTAGTTGTCGGCACTGATTTTGAACTCGTTCATTTGAGCTCCCCCTTTCAATACCGTTTCTGTGCTTTGACCTCTATTTTGGGAAAATACTGTTTTAATGGTAGTTTTTCCAAACTGCATGGTATTGGAAAAACCAAATAAGTTATTTGCTGGTTTTATAAGCTGAGTGGGTAAGTTAAGGCTCACATTACCAATTTGAACATCTTTTAGAATGTCATCTGGTTTGCCCTTCCAGCCTAAATTGGTTTGATTGTCGAAGTCAAATTGTGCTTCGGTATCGTAATTTATACCCAGTTTAACGAATTCGCCAATATTCCCATTTGCGGCAATTTGAAGTTGTTGATCAAAAACAGGAACGAAATATTTTTGTTGGCGTTTACTGTAATTGGGATTTCTATACTCGTTAATGGTTCCACCCAATTTAATCATAGCGGAACCTGTAAGTTGAAAATCTACGCCACCGGCACCAAATATTTTGGAAATGGCGGGATTGTTTAATTCAGCTTTGATATAATCGGTCACGCCACCTTTTGAAACTGCTTGGCTATAATCTGTATTTTGGGACTTTTGACGGTTGTATTCGCTGTTTTTGTCTTTGGCGACTTTTTGGAAATATTCAGTGACAGAAAGGTTTTCTCCAGTAGGGAAACTGAGGGAACCGACTTGTTTGTATGCTTCGTATCGGTTGGTTTTTGGGTTGTATTTCCACTCTAAATGCAGTGGATCTTCTAGGTCTAAGTTGCTTGATTTATTGTTGTTAGGATCAGCAGCACCCGAATTCTTCACTTTGAACTTCACTTTGCTGGTGTCGGTCTGACCCAATGCAGATTGAGGTGCGAAAAATGCAAATAAAAACCACATTATTGCACCAAAGCGGAATAAATGTCCCCCAAAAAGGGAAAAATTCACGCTGTAGCTTTTGTGATTGATTGGATATTTAGCTTGTATGCTCACCGCTGCTGTACTTTTTCTCAATGAAACCTGTAATTTACAATATTTTAAGTGAATTCTTGATGAGCTCTTCCACCGTGGCCATGCCCCCTAATTCTTTGCTTACTTTTAACAACGCTTTTTCTGCCTGAATCTTTTGGTAACCTAGAATCGACAATGCAGTTAATGCTTCAGACATGCTGTCTGAAACGGTTTCAAAACCAGGTAAACTTTGTGCCACTTTTTTGCCGGCTAATTTGTCGCGTAGTTCTAAGACTATACGGTGGGCTGTTTTTTCGCCGATTCCTTTTATGCTTTTTAACAATCCTACATTCCCATTCAGAATGGCCGCTATAATTGAATCTGGGTCCAAACTAGACAACATTATGATTGCTGTATTGTTTCCAACACCGCTAATTGAAGTTAGTTGTCTGAACATAAGTCGCTCTGATGGGTCGGCAAATCCATATAGTTGGATGGAAACAGGACTTTGATTTTCTACTTTAAAGACTTGTTCAATAAAAAGTCTCACTTGTTTGCTTGACTTGATTTTTTCAAATGTATGCAAGCTAATATTTAGGAAATAACCTATTCCCTGATTTGAAATCACCGCATTCGTTGGCGTAACTGATTCCAACGTCCCTTCAATAAATTCGTACATACTCTTTGAATTTAGGTATAACGTTTAATACGGATAAAATAGTTTACCACACCAAAAATTAATAACGTTATTAACGGTAAGATAATAGAGAACCATTGCCAGAATGATTTGTCTGATTTTGCCTTTTCAGGATCCAGCAATCGCAACTTTCTTTCTTTTGCCCTGATTTCAATTAATCCGTTGTCGTCAATCAAATAATCAATACAGTTTAACAAGAACTTTTTATTTGAAAAGGTAAACTTCGAAATTTTATCATAACCAGTAGGGAAGGGTCTTCCGCGGCTGCCTGTTGGATTGCGAATTACATCACCATCGGCAATGACAATCATTTTAGACTTAACAGAATCCAAATGCTTTAAATCTGGATACTTTTTCATGTATTGATATCTGGATTTAAAATTCCCTTCCAACAATAGACCACTGAACTGTTCGCCCTGTGTCATGGAGTTGCGGTAGTTTTCATCGCGCATCTGCATGTAAACCGATTGTAAATCTATGGTTGCGGGTGTATTGATGACTTTGGTATATGGTGTACTCACTAACAAAGGGGTGATGTTTATGTCTTTCCGGATTTTTGGTTCCAATGTACCTGGGAATTGACACCACACTGTGCCCATGTTTTTGGTTATAATATGGGGGATTTGGGGTTCTCCAAACAAAGGGAAAAAGGGAAAATCGACCAATTCCAACCGTTTTGATACGGGCATGGGTATGCGGTTACATTTCAAATCCATCAATAAGGTGTTTTTAATTCCAACACCATAATGAAACAATGCCGAAGTAATGCGTTCTAAATCGTAACTCACCACCAAGTTTTGTGAACTGCTTCTAAAACTGTCAATTTCTATGTGACATGGATCGATTAACCACATCACTTTACCGCCTTTCATAATGAATTGGTCGATGAGGTAAAGTTCTTGGTCGGAATAATCGTATAAGGGCTTTATAACAAGCAATAAGTCGCTGTTTTCCAAGCGGCGGTGCAATCCTTTGATGAAAATTTCTTCGGCTTTTGCTGGATTTTGGCGTATAGATTCCTCGAATGGCCTCACCGCATTGGTATCTGCAAAGTTTAGATTGAGCAGTTCTAAATCGTACTGTTTTTGCAATTCGGCGGCAAAACTATTTACATCGGCCATTACCATTTCACTGTTGCCATCGGCTACCGCAATGCGTTTCTTTTTATCCTGAGAAACTTGACGTATGGCATTGGCCATTTCGTATTCTATGTTTTCTATGGCTCTAGAAATATTTTCATCTGGAGACAATGCCACATCGTATTCGAAGAAGTTCACTACTGCAGAACGTTCTTTGTACAACAATTCTGCCCCAGGTAATAAATACTTTATATGCGTTTCGTCTGGATTTTCATTGTCTATGTCGCGCACTGGTTCAATGCCTTTTACGGCAAATTGTTCGAGCATTTCATTGACTTCTTGTTCGCCTTTTAAGTCTTTTAAGACATCAATGATTTGAATTTCAATTTTTTTGCCTGAAGCTTCTCTGAATTCAAAGGCCAAATCACGGATTTCAAGTTTTAATCGTTTAAACCGAGCCGACATTTCACCGTCTAAATACAGCTTAAAATATATCTTGTCTTTTAATGATTTTGACAGTGTTTTACTGGTTTCACTCAGTGTATATCGTTTTTCTTTGGTTAAGTCAATGCGGGTATAATACAGTGACCCCAAAACATTCACAACGATTACCACCAGTAACAATACCCCAAAATTGAGGTAGGATTGGATTTTTTTGTTTGTCTGTTTCATCACCATTTTCTGCTTTCAAATACCATTTTTGTGAATCCTAAAAACACCGCCATAAATCCCCCAAAATAAATAACATCCCGGGTATCAATCACTCCGCGACTAATGGAATCATAGTGAAATTCTAAACCAAACCAAGCCAAACTCTTGCCGATAACATCCAAGATTTTAATGTCGCCAACCATTCCCAAAACACTATAAAAAAAGAAGGACAATACCATAGAAACAATTAAAGCCACAATTTGATTATCGGAAATGGCGCTACTGAACAAGCCCATGCTGGCATAACATCCAGCCAATAGCAACAATCCAAAATAACTGCCCAAGGTTGAACCAACATCTACATTTCCCACTGGTTGAGCCAATTGATAAATGGCATAAAAGTAAAATAGAGTAGGAATGAGGGTAAAGGCAATGAGAGTTAACGAGGCAAGAAATTTTGCCATTATGATGGATACATCGGTTATGGGTTTGGTGGTTATAATTTCAAGTGTACCCAATCTTTTTTCTTCTGAAATACTGCGCATGGTTATTGCCGAAACCAAAAAGATGAGTATGTAAGGCGAAATGTCAAACATTACTTGTAAACTGGCCACTCCCAATTCAAATACATTGTTGCCCTCCACAAACCATAAAAACAGTCCTGTAAGCACTAAAAATACGGCTATAACCACATAGGCAATAAAGGAGCCTAAAAAACTTCGAATTTCTTTTTTATATATGGTCCACATGTCCTGTTAAATTTCTGAAAATCTCTTCCATAGATTGATTTTTTGCATTTTTTAGATTGTCTAACGTGTCATCACCTACAATTTTACCCTGATTTATAATGATAACCCGGTGACACATGGCTTCAACTTCCTGCATGATATGGGTAGACAACATTACGGTTTTTTCTGAGCCCAACTCTTTGATTACATTTCGCATTTCCATCACCTGAATGGGGTCTAAGCCGCTAGTGGGCTCATCAAGTATCAATACTTTGGGTTCGTGAATGAGCGATTGCGCCAACCCAACACGTTGGCGGAATCCTTTGGAAAGTTGTCCGATTTTTTTATGACGTTCTGCAGTAAGACGGGTTAAGGAAATGACATTCTTCACCGCCGATTTTATGGCAGTAACCCCTGAAAGACCAGCCATAAAATCCAAATATTCAGTAACGTACATGTCAAGGTATAATGGATTGTTTTCTGGCAAATAGCCTACAATTTTCCTCACATTTAAACTGTCTTCAACCATGTCAATGCCACATACTGTTCCAGTTCCACTACTTGGTGGAATGTAACCTGTTATCATTTTCATGGTGGTAGATTTCCCCGCGCCGTTTGGTCCCAAAAACCCGACTATTTGTCCCGTAGGTATATTAAATGAAATTTCATTTACAGCAACTTGTTTGCCATAAATTTTAGTTAGTTGATTTACTTGAATACTCACAGTTATAAATGCAAAAATACCGAAATGAACGAATTAAACTTCAGCAGTGGTGTTTTTTAACAATTTTTCAGGTAAAGTGCCCAATTCAATGCTCACTGCTCTGCGGCTCCGAGCCTTTTTACGGCGTTTTTTTCGTTTATACGTTTTGTGACGTCCACGGTGTTTCTTTTTTACCCCTGGAACATTGAATGATTCTTTGGAAAGTACTATGAAATTAGAAACCAGTGTGTCAGCTTCAAAATCGATCAAATAGGAAGGGTTGATGGGTCTACCCAAATAACGGGTTTCGAAATGTAAGTGCGGCCCAGTACTACGACCAGTGCTGCCACCAAGTCCTAAAACTTGACCGGCATTTACCAGATCTCCCGTTTTTACCAATCTCTTGCTGAAGTGTCCATACAAGGTTTCTAAACCGTTGTGGTGTCTAACTATAACACAATTTCCGTAACCTCCATGGAATTTACTCACTCGAACTACGCCATCAAATGCATTGTAAACGGTATCCCCCAAAGATAGCTGAAAGTCAATTCCTGCATGTACCCGACCTCCACGCCATCCAAATTTAGAGTTTATCTTACCCTCTATCGGTTTGGTAAATTCGCAATCGGAGTACAATAAAATGAGCGGAATGGACTGGTTTAATTTGCGTATATCAAATTTGTAAACGTCTATATTATTGGTGTCCCAATTATAGTACATGTCAAAATAGGGAGAGTAACCTGGAAGTGAAAGTGTTTGAATGTCGAGCGCATTGTCTGCCAATATTTCGGGTTCATTTTGAGCCCACGTCGGCAAAACAGTCAACGCCAAAAAGAAGAATAGAATCCTGCCATTAAAAAACCAATTTCCTAGTTTCAATCTCATCTATTTTTAATTGTGCTTTTAATGATTCCAATCCTGAAAAACGTTTTTCTTCCCTCAAATATTCTACAATATGTAATTTTAATGGTTTATCGTATAAATCACCTTCAAAATCTAAAATATGTGCTTCAATGGTTTTTTTAGTCCCGTCTACCGTTGGACGCACGCCAATATTGAGCATAAAGCGGTAGGTTTTTTGGTTCATTTCGGTGTAACCTGAGTACACCCCATTTTGAGGGATAAGTTTGTGAATTTCGTCTATGGCCAAATTTGCGGTAGGAAATCCAATGGTTCTACCCAGTTGATTTCCTTTTATTACACTGCCACTCAATTGATAATGATATCCCAACAATTCATTGGCTCTTTTTAGGTCGCCCATTAATAGGGCTTTTCGTATGCGTGAACTGCTGATGGCAATTTCATCGATCTCGTGAGCTGGAATCTCGTGAACTTCAAAATGATGAACCAAAGCCAATTGCTTCAATTCATTGTATCCACCGCTGCGGTGTTTGCCAAATCGGTGATCATAACCCACAACCATGGTTTTGACATTTAAGGCATCCACCAGTATTTGTTTAACAAATTGCTCAGGACTTAAATTAGAGATTTCCGTGGTAAATGGAAGCACCAAAACATAATCAATGCCCATTTTTAGGACTTCTGCCGCTTTTTCTTCTATAGAAGTAAGCAGAGAAATAGATTCATCATTGGGATTGATTACACTGCGTGGATGGGGGTGAAATGTAATTAAAATGCTGGGCAGTTGTTTGGATTTTGCAATGTTAATTACTTGATTTAGAACATGTTGATGGCCTTGGTGCACCCCGTCGAATGTGCCTTGTGTGGCCACCAAACCCGCGTGTTTCGGTAAATTGTTAATTCCAAAAATTAGACCACCCATTCAGGGTGCAAAGTTCGGAATAAACCCTATTTTTGCAAAGTATGCGATTGAAGTTTATCATATTTCTTTTTATTACCCCTTGTTTTTCTAATGTTTACGGGCAGGTTGGGGGTTCAGGAATTTTTGGTGTAATGAAAACTTCATTGCATTCCAGATCCATGGCAATGGGTGGATATTTATTGGCGCATCCGCAATCAGATATACAATATACTATCGATAATCCTGGATTGTTAAACCATAAATTGCACAATCAATATGGTGCCACCTATGGAAATTTGTTGCCAGGCGTAAAATCTGGAGGGGCTGGCTATGCACGAAATTACCGCGACAAGAACTTTTCTCTTCATGCGCAATATATAGATTATGGTGACATGCGCAGTTTTGATGCTGGTGGCAATGAATTAGGCACAATCACAGCAAACGAAATTAAATTTACTTTAGGATATTCTCAAGAAATCAACAAAAGGCTTACTCTGGGAGTGCAAGCAGGTTTTGTGTATTCCGTTCTTGGACCCTATGTTTCTACTGGTGTGTTTTCAAGTTTAGGACTTCATTACAATCGGGCAGATACCAGTTTTCAAGTGGGTTTTGTAGTTAAAAATATGGGGTATCAAACCATCGTTTACAAACAAGGCGAACAAGAACCCATGCCGTTCGATGTGCAGATTGGGGCTTCTTATAAACCACTTCACATGCCTTTCCGATTTCAAGCCGTGTTGCATACTTTGCAACGTTGGGATTTAACGTATGACCAGTATATCACCTCGGGACAGGTTGATTTGTCGGGCAATACCGTAAATAAAGAAGAAGCCAATTTTATTCAAAAAGGGTTGAGACATTTAGTGGTTGGTGGAGAGTTGGTTTTGGGCAAACATCTGGGTATTATGTTCGGTTACAATCACCAACGCAGAATGGAGATGGCTCCTGAAGCCAGACCCGGTGTGGCTGGTTTTGGATTTGGTGTAAGAATAAAAGTATGGAAATACCATTTAACGTATGGCAGTGCTTCTATTTTTCCAGGAATGAATACCAACATGTTTTCATTGTCACTTATTCCATCCTTTTATAAATAAAAAAGTGTTTCCAAAAATCAACATAGCCATCGATGGTTACAGCAGCTGTGGGAAAGGTACACTGGCGAAACAATTGGCGCAACATTTTGAATATGTGTTTATTGATTCTGGTTCCATGTATCGGGCCGTGACGCTTTATTTACTTAATCACCAAGTGGATGTTGAATTGAATGAAGCAGTTCATCCACTATTAGAACAAATTGAATTGGATTTTAAATACAATTCAATCAACAAACGATATGAAATTCATTTGAATGGGGAAAACGTGGAACCTTTTATCCGCGATTTAAAGGTCTCTAGCAAAGTGAGTATGGTGGCAAAAAATTCTGATGTACGCAGGAAGTTGGTAGAAATGCAAAAGAAAATGGGCATTTCGAAAGGTGTTGTTATGGATGGCCGTGATATCGGTACCGTCGTATTTCCAGATGCGGAGTTGAAAATATTCATGACGGCATCGGTGGAAGTCCGTGCCCAAAGAAGATTCGACGAAATGAATAAAATGGGAGAAGCCGTTATTTATGAAGACATTCTCCAGAATTTAACCCAACGTGACTTTATTGATTCTTCCCGAGATGATAGCCCTTTGACCCTTACCAACGACTATCGGGTGTTAGACAATAGCAAATTGTCGCAAGCGGAACAATTCGAAATTGCCAAAACATGGGTAGAAGAAATAGTACTTATTGAAGGAAAACCGTAAATTTGCGGCAATGAGAAAAAATATTGTTGCCGGCAACTGGAAAATGCATAAAACATTGACTGAAAGTCAAGCTTTAACCACCGAGATTAGAGGGGTTATTAGAGATGAGTTTCGTTCTAACAATGCTGAAATCATTATTTGTCCTACCAATTTAGCCATTGCTTCCATTAGTAAATTAGTGGAAGGATCTGGAATTAAAGTGGGTGCACAGAATTGTCATTTTGAAACACAAGGTGCTTTTACAGGTGAAGTTTCAGCAACCATGCTGGTTGCTGCAGGAGCCACTCATGTAATCATTGGACATAGTGAGCGCCGCCAATATTTTAACGAAAACAACGAACTTTTGTCAAAAAAGAAAAAGGCTAGTTTGGCTGCCGGACTCACTGTTTTGTATTGTGTAGGTGAAACTTTACAAGAAAGAGAATCTGATACTCATTGGGGCATCATTGAAGCCCAAATTACAGAAGGATTGGCTGGTTTAAATTCCAGTGATATGGAAAGAATGATCATTGCTTATGAACCCGTTTGGGCCATTGGCACTGGAAAGACTGCCAGCGCAGATCAAGCCCAAGAGGTTCACGCCTTTATCCGCAATTTGTTAGATACACGCTTTGGCGCTGCCATTGCTGAAAATGTTTCTATCTTGTACGGTGGAAGTGTAAAACCAGACAATGCCAAAGAATTGTTCGCAATGAAAGACATTGATGGTGGTTTAATTGGTGGTGCCAGTTTAAAAGCCCGCGATTTCTTCGATATTGTGCAGGCTTTCGCCTAATTTTCAATATCTCTGCGGTTTTTCCGTTATTTCTATCGGAATGTGGAACATTCAACCCTTTCCAATTGGTATATTCGAATCTTATTAAATTATGAAAATCTTGCGTCTTTGCTTGGCTCTGTGTATGTTTACTCTTTTTGGGACTTTAAAATCTCAAATAGTAAAAAGCTTTAACTCCGATCCAGCTATATTTATAACTGAACTCCAGGCCATGTACTCTGGCATGCAAGATAAAGTGGCAGTTGCTGATTTCGAAAAGTTCTCGCAATCGTGGATTCAAGGGAAATTTAATCCCGAACAACAGCGCTTTTTAATCCGGACGTCAAACGTAATGTTGCAAGAAAAACTGACCTTGCAGCCTTATTTTCAGTTGTTCTATACCATTTATCTTAAGGCAATTGACCAAAAAATCCCTGAAGATAAACTTGCTCAATGGCGTACGTTGGCAACCAAAACCCTAGAAAATTCTAATTTGGAATTTCTTTCCTTTCTGCGCAGTACCGAATTGTTGTTCATCTCTAAAGTTCTTTACAAAACGGATTACAGACAGTGGTATTTTGATTCGGCAAACTTCAATCTTACATGGCAAAAGAATATGTTAGCCGTAGTGTTCGACGAGTTTTCATTGAAATGTCGATCCAATAGCGATTCATTTAAAATTGTTACAAAAGGGGTGTTTTTTCCTTCTTTGGGGGATTTTAAAGGCGATTACGGGAAAACAGATTTCTCAAGGATCCTCAAAAACGAACAAACGGAAGTTAGTTTTAAAAAATACCGCATCAATCTTCCTGATTTTACCTACTCTGTAGATACCGTTAAATTGAATTTTCCGAGATTTTTCGCTAAACCCATTTATGGTAGTTTCTCTGATAAACTCATGAATTTTTCAGACACCAGCTCTTACAAGAATGCAAAATTTCCAAAGTTTAGCTCTTTTGATAACGACCTGAAAGTAAAAGGAATAGTGGGGGAGAACTCTGTGTTTACAGGTGGATTTTCAATGGCTGGAAATGCCATTACCACCAATACGGTAGATGGTAAACCTTCGTACATCGATATATTTTACAAAAAGAAGAAGCAAGTTACCCTAAAAAGCAAAGGGTTTCATATTGAAAATGGAATCGCCAGCTCTCCAGCAACCGAGTACATTCTGCATCTAGATTCCAATAAACGCATTTTCCATCCCTCAGTAAACATCAAATTTATCTTTAAAGACAATATGTTGGTGGCCGAAAAGGGAACAGACGGACTTATGCGGGGAAGTTTTGAGGACAATTTTCACAACCTGAGTATAGACGTTCAAACCGTTCGCTGGAAAATTACTGAGCCTTATGTCGATTTTGATAATTACAACGACGAAAAACCCGCCTTGTTTGAATCCAATGATTTCTTTAGAGAAATTTATTTCGACCGTTGGCAGGGTGCACTAGATGCCAATCCATTGGTAAAGATTTATGGTTATTACAACCGTATGCCTCCAGACCCTGTTCAAGATAAGTTAAAAAAGGAATTGAAAGACTTGCACAGTTCTAAATCCCCCAATAAAGAACTAATCGCCCAAAAAACAAGAGAACTTCAAGAACGCGCGAAAAATAGAGCCGCTACGTTGAAGTCTAAAGACAGATTGACGTTTTCCTTAAAGGATTATTGTGCAGCTTTTGGCTCAAGTCCCGATTTTGCAAAACACCAATTTATAGAATTGCACGATGCTGGTTTTATAAAGTATGATTTCGCAACGGACAGCATTACCATTCAGAATAAATTGTTCAACTATTACCTCATGTCTAAAAAATCGAAGGATTACGACGTGATTCGGTTGTCTTCTGTTATTGCCTCAAAACCCAACGCCACGCTCAATTTGGCGAGCAATGAATTCGATATTCAGGGCGTCCGCAGTTTTTATTTCTCCGACTCTCAAAATGTGAGTGTGTTGCCAAAAGACCAGCAAGTGGTGGTTACAAAAAATAGAAATTTTAGATACAGTGGATTGGTTCGAGCGGGTAGATTTGATTTTTATGGTTCCAACTTTAATTTCAACTACAGTAAATTTACCGTTGATTTTGCCACAATTGATTCAATGAGAATGTATTTTCCGGATGAATCTGGTGTGAGATTAAGGCCCGTTAAATCTGTATTTAGAAACATCGGTGGTACCTTGTTTATCGATAAACCAAACAATAAATCCGGCAACATAAATTATCCAGATTATCCAATTTTTACATCTAACAAGGGTGGAGACATTCTGTACGATAAACCGAGCATCCATGATGGTCAATACCTTGCCGAAAAATTCAAATTCTCTGTTGACCCATTTACCATAGACAGTTTGGATAACTTCACCATCGCAGGTTTGCGTTTTGAAGGGACGTTTTATTCTGCCGATATTTTTCCAGTTTTCAAACACTACGTGTACATACAACCCGATTATTCTTTAGGATTTGTTAAACCAACCCCATCGGGTGGTTTGCCCATGTATTTAGAACGCGGAAAAGGAGACATGACCCTGAATTTAAGTGAAGTTGGCTTTTATGGAGAAAAGGGTAATATTGACTACGAAACATCTAAAACTGCATTCAAACGCATTCTTTTATTGCCAACCAAAACCATTGGACCTGTTACCACTTACGATTTAGCTGAAAATTCTAAATATCCTGAATTACATGCAGTTGGAGCCACGTTGAAATGGACCCCCTACGAAGATAAATATGCCATTACTAATGGAAAAACACCCATCAAAACATTTTCTTATACCTATGATTTTGAAGGAACATCTACACAATCTCCTTCTAGGGTGGTTGGAGATGGAGTTCTTAGTTGGGATTTAGCCAAATTTAAAAGCAAAGAAATGGTGTTGGCGCCTAAAAAAGCCACAGCCGAAGTAGGTGCTTTGGATATTTATACTGCCGATACTTCAAAAATGGCATTTAGCACTGACAACATCAACGGAACAATGGATTTCCAAAAACGTAGAGGTGATTTTACCACTAACGACCCAAATCAAATCACACGCTTCCCATATAATATGTATCAAACCAACTTGAGCGATTATTTGTGGAAAATGGACGATAAAACCATTGAAGCCCGTGTGGGTCCGAAAATGGCTGGAATCCAACCTGATTTCACGAGTACCAAAGTTACCCAAGATAGCCTCCGTTTTGAAGGAAAAAAAGGACTTTATGACATGAAGGATTATACTCTTAAAGTATCTCAAATTCCACATATAGACTTGGCTGATTCTCGTTTGTTTTTGAAGGATGGAAAAGTGTTGATTCGCAAAGAAGCCGACATGGATGCCGTGGATAGCACCAAGTTAATTGCCAATAGAGTTGACAAGTACCATGAAATTTATAAGATGAATGCCAAAATTTTTGGTAAAAATCTGATGCGTGCTGATGGTTATTATCAATATGTAAATAAAATGGGAGCTAGGCAAGAATTTTACCTAGACAGTATTTTTATTGACCGCGATTATCATGTGGATGCCTACGGTGAAATTAAAGAAGAAAAAGGCTTCACCCTCGATACAAAAATTGGTTTCCAAGGTGTTGCCAACGTTAAAAGTCAGGAACAACTCATTCGTTTTGTGGGATTTGTTAAGCCTTTGCACACCTTCGAAAACGTGCTTCCATCTTGGTGGAGTGTATTCCGAGGTCCAATTGATCCCAAAGATGTGGTGATTCCAATGAATCCCCCAAGAGACAAAAACAAATCTAAACTTTTTGTGGGATTACATGTTGCAAAAGATTCTTCGCACGTTTACCCCTTGTTGTATTCGAATAAACGCAGGGTTTCAGACAATGACGTAACCCAAGATACGGGTATATTGTATTACGACCACGAAAAACAGAGCTTTTTTGCTGGCAGTGAAGGCAAATTGAGAAATGGCGAAGTAAAAGGCAATTTCATCCAATTCAATGAAAAAGACCATTCCATTCATGCCGAAGGACCCATGGATTTTGGTCTCGAAACAGACCTCATTCATTTTAAAAATGCCGGTTATGCGGACTTGAAATCTAGGGACACTTCGTTCTCCTTTAAACTGGCAATGATGATAGATTTTCCGTTACATCCCGATTTCAAAACACGAATGGCCGAACTCTTTGCCGGTGATGAAGCAGGTACAGAAAATTTAAATACCGATTTTTTCAAGGAAGCACTGGGTGAAATGGTTGAGAACAAGAAAGTTTACAATGGCATAATCAACGACATTGAAAAGGACAATGCCATTAAAGGCAACAGCACCCTGTTGGGAGGAAAAGATGAAACCAACTACAACTTTATTCTTACCGATGCCGATTTTAGATGGGATAGCCGTTTGAGAGGAATGTATTGCAAC
>CAMAQS010000018.1 GCA_945860565.1 Chitinophaga pinensis
CGCATTTCGTGGTTGTATTTTATATCGAAGCTTATTTTTTGTTGGGGATATTGAATGTTCAAATCGAGGTTAGAGGGAAGCACCGCAACCCAGGTTCTTGCATCTACTTGGTGTTTTCGTCTGGCGTATTGTCCGCTTAGTTTCATTCCGGCCAACAACCCGCTGTATTGGTTGTAGGTAAGTGCGGGTCTATACAGCCATTGATATCCCCCCAAATAAGAAGTATTCTCGCCATTTCCCCAATCGAAGTGAATTTCGTGTTTGTTCTTCCATGTGTTATTTACGCGGTAAACATCTGCCAGTCTGCCACTTGGATCTATCCACACTTGTTTGAGGGTGGAATTGTCTTGCAATTGTACTTTAAACGAAAAAGTGGGATTAATTTTCCCCCAACCATCCCAAATTCGGGTATTTACCGAGTAAGGGTCTTTGTATTGGTTCACGGGAATGTTGATTGGCGTGGTAACGAGTTTGCTTTTTTTGGTAAGTGGATCTACCACAATGGAATACAGCGAAATATGCAGGGGCATTATTAAAGTTCCGTTGCGTTGAACTTCGATTTCGTATTTGGAGGGACCAATTTTTGTCACTTTTTTGATGCCGTAATCAATAAAATCGGTGGATTCAAACCATTGGTCAAAAAATTTATTCAAATCTACCTGGCTAGAAGCAATGATGGAGTTTCTAAAATCTTCGACGTAAGGGTGGCAAAATTTCCATTGTTGAACATAGTTTTTCATGGAAGCTTCGAATAGGGAATCCCCCAAAAAATACTGCAAATTGTACAACATGGTGGCGGTTTTAAAGTATACGTGTTTGTATCCACCGCCATGCGACACGGCATTTCCAAATTCGTTGCTGTGGGTGTTTAAAGGAGCATCTGTTCCGTCAATGGCATCTTCGATGTATCCGGCATAAACCCTGGAATATTCTGGCATTCGTTCTACATTGAGTTTGCGCAAGGCTACGGCTGTTAAAAATTGTGTAAATCCTTCATCTAAAGATGCTCTATACGTTTCGTTGCTGCCCACCATGCCCATAAACCAATTGTGGCCCACTTCGTGCGCGATGAGGCTTTTGTGCTGTGGAAAATATCCCCCACAAAGAGTAAGCATAGGATATTCCATGCCGTCGGCGGCATCGGCGACCACAATTTTGGGATATTCATACATGCCATATAACGAGCTGTAAAGGGCAATGACTTCTGCGGTAAATTGCGCAGTTTGTTGCCAAAAGGGGGCATTGTTTTCTTGAACTATGGCTATGCAATTGATGTTATTCCATTTCACTTTTGAAATTCGGTAGGTTGGATCAGCGGTCCAAGCAAAATCATGCACATTCAGGGCATGAAACTGCCATGTTTTCTTTTTGTTGTTTTTGGGGATGATAATCGAAGGACTCTCACTGGGTTTTTTATTTTTAAAATTGCGCACATCGAGTTGTTGCAACAAGGCTGTTGGCAATACTTCATTTTCGTTGATGATGGTACCGGTGCCTTCCACAATATATTCTTGAGGCAGGGTGAGATTCACTTTAAATTCGCCAAAATCTCCATAGAATTCTTTTTCCAAATGTTGGGATGTTTCCCAACCAAATTTTTGGTCGTACACACAAATTCTAGGATACCAATGCACGCCATTGAAGTGTTTTATGCCATGATGGTCAAATACTTTCATTCTGCGACGGATGCTTCCTCTATCGAAATAGGTTTTGAATTTTATTTTAAAAACAATAGAGTCACCCGATTTAAGTTCTTGAGGTAATTTTATTTTTAACAGGGTATAATTTACCTCGAAGTCAGTTTCATTTATTTTTTCTAGTTGGTTTTTTTGTCCGATTTGAATGTTTTGAATGGTGGTACCGAGGTTTTGACTTTCGTATTTGCCGTAATTGACTTTAATTTTATTTACATTGTAGAGTTTGTCGGTAAGAGAACCGGGTTGATTCGAATTTTGGTAGAGGTGAAAAAAGGCCTCTTTTAGGGTGTGCGGGCTGTTGTTAAAATAGTGCAATTCTAGGTTTCCATCAATAATTTCAAGGCTATCGTCTAGTTCGGCATCAATATTATAGACTACGTCTTGTTGCCAATAACTTGAATACGGTGCTTTATTTTTCCAATAATTTTTGTTTTCTGTACTTCTAAATTTGGGTAGGTTTTGTTGTTGGGCATA
Organism: Chitinophaga pinensis; assembly: GCA_945860565.1. Lineage (GTDB taxonomy): Bacteria > Bacteroidota > Bacteroidia > NS11-12g > UBA955 > VMCP01. Next base: position 2,172 of record CAMAQS010000018.1, read on the forward strand.
CGATACAGAACAAATAAAAAACAGTAGAAAAGGAAACGGCTTCATTTACATGCAAAATACAAAATTAAATGGGATTTGAAAGGGAATACATGCTAGTGGATTGTTGAAAATTTAGGGGTTAAATGAATCCAACCTATATTTGTTTGAAATTAGCAAACAAGATTAATCATGAATTTACAATGGGAATATAAACAGTTAGAATTCAAGTCCGAAAAAAGAACTGTTTCTATCTCTCATGATAATCTTTTACATCAATTGGGAATTGATGAAGATTTCGAAATCTCAACACACACTATTGGCGATTTAAACCAAACAGAAACAAATTTGGTAAAATGGCAATCCCCATTCTATTTTATTCCCGAGTATTTTGTATCACCTTCAAACAAAACGATACAATTTGATTGCATTTATGATCTGGGAAACGGAATACAAGTTTGTTATGAAGGGAAGGGGTGTTATCATTTAATTTTGGCGATTTACAAATATGCACAAGGTCTAAAGTTTCAAAAGCGAATGATTTATTTTTGGTTACATGAGCAGACTTTGATTGTGCTGGTTTTTGAGGATAGCGTATTAAAGTTTGGTAACTTATTTGAGGTTGATGGAATCAATGAAGTGATGTATTTTATATTGAGTGCGGCCAATGAGTGCGGATTTCATAAAAATTCTTTTGCGATTGTTGGAGACGGAGAGAATCAGGAGTTATCGGTGATTCAAATGGAACTTCAGAAATTGAAATTGGGGTTAATTTTTGTAGAGAAAAGTGAACTTTACGAGGGATATTTTGCAAGTCCCTATCAACATTTTTCATTTTACTTAAAATCAGTATTGGAATGCGCGTTACCGGAGGAAATTTAAAGGGTTTTCAATTAAATTCTGGTTTTGCGACCCATGTACGTCCCTCTACAGACTTTATGCGGGAAGGTATTTTTAATTTTCTGATGCACGAAAAGGGCATTGAAAATGCGTCTGTTTTGGATTTATTTAGTGGTTCGGGCATTGTTTCACTTGAGTTTTTAAGCAGAGATGCGGGTTCGGTCCTTTCGGTTGATGCAGACATAAAAAATGTGAAGTTTCAACAAAGAATTAAAAAAGAATTGAAATTGGATACATGGGAAATAGCGAAGGACGATGTTTTTCGGTTTTTGAATAATAACGAAAGAATGTTCGATTTGATATTTGCGGATCCGCCGTATGATTTGCCAAACATCCAAAACCTTACCAAAATGGCTTACCAATTTTTGAATGTGGGGGGGATATTTATTTTTGAACACAAGCCAGAGTTGGTGTTAACGCAAGATTTTAAATGGAAAAAGCAATACGGGCATGCTTCTTGCAGTATATTCGTCCGTGAGAATTAAACAATATGTCTAAAAATATAGCAGTATTTCCGGGAACATTTGATCCAATAACCAAAGGGCATGTGGACATTGTTTTGCGAGGTTCAGAATTATTTGACAAAGTAATTGTTGCCATTGGTTTAAACACAAAAAAGGAAACGTTATTTAGTTTGGAGCAGCGTTTGGAATGGCTAAAGTTGACGTTTGAGAATCACCCAAAAATCGAAATTAAGTATTACGAAGGATTGACCGTTGATTTTTGCAGACAAAATGCGGCAAAGTATATGTTAAGGGGCTTAAGGAGTGGAACGGATTTTGATTATGAATCGCATATTGCCCAGTTGAACAAATCGTTGAGTCATGAAATCGAAACAATATTTGTGCTTAGTTCGCCGGAGTTGAGTTATGTCAGTTCAACGTTGGTAAGGGATTTGATTATCCACGACGGAGAATACATCCGCTTTTTGCCTGACGAGGTGATTATTACGCGTTCGAAATAAGTTTAATTTTAATCAAGGACCTGTTGAATGATGTCTTTTATGCTGTTGTAGGTAGTAAATTCTGGGGTGTTGAACCAATTTAAATCGGCGAATTTTACTTCACTAATTCCTTCTTCTGTTTGTGGCTTCAGGGTATTGTTGCCACTGTTATTCATTTTATACCAGTGCGTCACTTTTAGCAAAATGGCTTCATCTTCATAATATGCATGAAAGGTTTCGCCAATTTTATCGGCGATGTTAATCATGTTGATGCCTGTTTCTTCCATAACTTCTCTTAAAGCAGCGGCTCTTTGGTCTTCATGTTTTTCAATTTTTCCTTTCGGCAAATCCCACAGGCCATTTCTTTTTATGGTTAAAAGTTGGTTTTCTTTATTGAATACCAATCCACCAGCGGCTTGAATCATGGTGTATTCTTGGGTAAATTCATTAAAGGTAAGTGCAGGGTCAGGACAAATCAAACCGAAGGTCATAGCCTTACCATAGCCATCACTGGTTATTAGAATTTTAAAACTTTTATGCAGTTCGTCGTCACCAATGAAAAATAGATTTGGGATTCCTCTCAATGCTTGTGGAGAATCCGTAATGATTAACGCCCCCTCATTGAAGTAGATTTTGTAAGTTTGCGGCTCCATGTTACATCAAAGTGCAAAATTAGCAAAATTTCTCTTGGAAATAAAGGCAATTAAATTATCTCCGTCAGAACCGTTTATTTGGACGTCCGGAATTGTATCTCCAATCTACTGCGACAATAGGCTGGTACTGTCTTTTCCGGAGGTTAGAGACTTTGTAGCCGAGGCGTTGGCTGACATTATTTTATCGGAATTTAATGAAGTAGATCGGATTGCAGGCATAGCAACTGCTGGAATAGCACACGGTGTTTTATGTGCAGATCGTCTTAAAAAATCCTATTGTTATGTACGTCCTGAACCAAAAAAGCACGGATTAAAGAATCAAGTTGAGGGTTTAATATTAGAAGGAGATAAGGTAGTTCTAATTGAAGATTTAATTTCTACGGGCAAAAGTTCTTTGCAGGCAATTGAAGGTGTACGCAAAGAAGGCGGTGAAGTTATTGGGTTGGTTTCACTATTCAATTATGGATTTGAAGAGGCAAAAAATAGATTTGAAGCAGAGAATATAAAGGTGGTTTCAATTTCAAATTTTGATGTATTGTGCGATGTAGCTGCTTCTGAAGGATTCATTGCATCAGAAGATATTGAGAAGATAAAATCTTTTGCAAAAAACCCAAAAGAATGGAATAATTGATTAACTTTTAACAACAATGTGTTTCAAGGCTTCTTTTTTAGAAAGGGGTTTCAGTGAATGCTTGTTTACAAAGTCAATGACATAAATTGGGTTTGTTTTAGAATATTGTCTTAATGCCCATCCTATAGATTTCTGAATAAAAAATTCGTTGGATTGAATGTGCGGGAGTATTGCCGATTCCAAAAGTGCAACATTGGTTTTATCTTTAAACTTGAGTTGACAAATTATGGCGGTTCTATTTAACCAGAAATTGGAAGAATTGTTTAATGTTTCAAACAGCGAGGGAATAATTTGAGTATTCCTAAATAAGATATTTCCAAACACACCCGAGGCCAGCATGTCTACTGTATCCCACCAACTTTTGGATTCGATGAGTTGGAGGACAAAAGGGATGTGTTCGCTGTTCAAAGACTTAGCGTATTTTAGGAGCAAATCCATTCCTATATACTGGTATTCTCTTTCAGGTTGGAGCCACAGTCCATCAACCAAAGGAATTAATACACTTGGATCTTTGATGTTTGGAATTGTTTGTAGTTCCTTTAAAATGATTTTTCTTTTTTGTGAGGATACACCAACAAACGAAAATTTATTGCGCATATATGCTTCCATATCAGGAGTTTTTTCTGGTTCGGAAAGCACTTTTAAGGATTGGGTAATGGAGAATATTATTTCCTCAACGGGCTGCATTTAATTCTGTCAATAAAAAATCTTTGGTTTGAAAACCGGGATAATTCTTGGTGTTTTCAGATGAAATGATTTGTAAATAGGGTACGGTTTCAATGTTTAATTGTTTCACCAATTTTGGGTTATCGTCGTAATTTATTTTTACCACTTTCAATTTTCCTTTAAAAGATTCTTGAAGACTTGGCAAGTAGTTATTGATTTCTTTACAAGGTTTGCACCAAGGAGCAAAAAAATCTACAAGAACGATGGTATCATTATTTGATTTAGTCAAAGTTAAATAGTCTTCTTTGGAGAACCCTTTGTTTTCATTTCCTTCTTTGGATATAACTGCTTTATTTTCAGATTTCCATTTTGAAATTCCACCGCTAAGGTTATAAACTTCTTTAAAACCATTGTCAATTAAAACGGCTGCGGCAGTTGAACTGCGTCCACCAGACAAGCAATAAACATAAATGGGCTGTGTTTTATCTAATCTTTCTATTTGTTTGGTGAAATTTTCATCATTCACGTTCATGTTTAAAGAACCTGAGATGTGAGAAGCGTTGTGTTCTGATGGGGTTCTTACATCTAACAATATTCGATTTGTGGAATTTGAAATTGCTTTTTCAAATTCATCTGAATTTAGATTTTTTATTCCTTGAGCAGAAATTTGGTTGCAACTTAATGAATAAAAAAAGGTGAAAATTGAGAAAATAAAAGTTAATTTTTGTTTCATATTCTACGAAATTACAATATTCTAGACGAGATTATTGTGTTAAAAGTCACAACATGACTAATTAACTTGGTATATTTGAGAATAAATTTATGAGAAACAAATTGATGATTTTATTGGCTGGAGTTTTAACTTTAGCTGCTTGCGATGCCGTTAAACAAGCTGCTACTCAAGTTGCAAATGAAGCACTAACAAATGCAGGTGCACAACCGAATTTGCAAAAGTTAACCGCTGATGAGGCTTCTTCAGGATTAAAGGAAGCCTTAGTTCAAGGAATTATGAATGGTACAGGAAACTTGGGTAAAGCAGGTGCTTTTTTAAATAGTTCTTCATTAAAAATCCCTTTGCCACCCGATGTACAAGCAGTTGAAAAGAAAATAAGAGACAATAGATTGTTGAATTCACTCATTGGTGGTGAGTTAGATAAGGCTGTTGTAGCAATGAATACGGGTGCTGAAAAGTCTATGGCTTTGGCTACACCAGTATTCAAGAAAGCGATTGTTGATATGTCTTTTACAGACGCTATGAAAATTTTAACTGGTGGAAACGGTGCTGCTACAAGTTATCTTAAAACATCTTCGGAATCTCAATTAATGCAATTGTTTATGCCTGAAGTTAAAAAGTCATTGGATGCAGTTGAATTGAGTAAAATTTGGAATCCTGTTGTCACCCAAATAAACAAGAACAAGCTCATTTTGGGTTTGAATAAAAATATAGAACCTGATTTGAATTTATATGTGACTCAAAAAGCCACTTCGGCACTTTTTAGTGAAATTGAAAACGAAGAGAATAAAATTAGAAAAGACCCGGTTTCAAGATCATCGGACATTTTGAAAAAGGCATTTGATTACGCAGACAAGAACAAATAACCCAATGTGAGGAGCTTCAGAACTTACATATTTGTTTTACTGTGTTTATGGTTAAATTCTGTTAAGAGTGAAATCATAATTGATAATCCAATTAAAAAAAGGATTAACGTAGAATACGTGGGTGATGATTTTAAACAAGTGCTCAATTTATTTGAAAAACAAACAGGTCTTTATTTTCAGTATGACGTTACACTAAAACCATTAAAAAGAGTTTATCGATTAAGGTATGTAAATGAGGTTGCTGAAATAGCAATTAGGGATTTTTTGCAACAAAACGGGCTTGATTTTAATTTGGTATTGGGGAAATCGCTTGTTTTAAAGAGATGGAATCCGGTGTATGGTGAAATTGTGATTAGTGGTCGAATATCGAATTATTATACTGGTGAAAGATTGGTAAATGCCGAGGTAATTGTAATTGGCAATGAGCAGAATATAATTCGAACCAATTCAGAAGGGATTTTTCAACTTAAATCTAATCAGAATAAGATTTATTTAAAATATGATTATCCCGGTTTTGAAAGTCAATATGATACCTTAATAAAAAACGGATCTAGTTTTTTTTTAGATATAATAATGAAGCCAGAAATTTCAATGATGGAACTTACTGAAGTTAATGCAACAGGTAACAAGGTGCTTCCTACAGTAGAAAAGGGTAAATCTGATGAATTTAGTATCAATCGGTCTCAATTGAACAATATTCCTCATTTGTTGGGTGAGCCAGATATCTTGAGGGTCTTCAGTATGAATCCTGGCGTAGTTTCTGGGAGTGAGGGTGTATTTGGGATGTACGTGAGAGGCGGTGCTTCAGATCAAAATTTGGTTTTATTGGATGACGCGCCACTTTACAATGCGTATCATTTATACGGAGTATTTGGAATCTTTAATGGAGATATCATTAAAAATGCGAAATTTTACCGAGGTGCTTTTCCTGCAAATCAGGGTGGAAGGTTGAGCAGTGTTATTGAAGTAAATACACGTGAAGGAAATGAAAATAACTTGACAGGAAATATTTCTATTGGGCTTTTATCTAGTAGAATTTATTTGGGGGGACCTTTATTTTCCAAAAAAACAACATATTCCATTGCTGCAAGGCGCAGTTTTTTTGATTATTTGGTAGATCCCATTCTTTCTTTTGCCAATTATTCTAACAACAATTTTGTAAATAGATATAACTTTTGGGATGTTAACCTTAAAATTACACATAAGTTTAATCAAAAGAGTAGAATGTCAGTATCTGGTTATTCAGGCCAAGATTTCGCTGGATTAATAGACAAAAAATTTAGTTCGTCAAATAACATAAATATTTCAGAAAGAGCGGAAGATGCATCTAGATGGGGAAATGATTTGATAAGTGCTAGATGGGACTACATGGTTACACCGAGTTCGCAGATTTCAATTAAATCTTACATAACAAGTTATGGTTATTCGCACAGTAGAAATTACTCTATTCGTACTGAATTTGAAGATTTAAAGCAAGAAAAGGTGGAGAAATCGAACTATGAAATCTCAAATGGAATTCGAGATATAGAGATTTCAGCTCATTTTGAAAAGCAAATAAACCCTTCAATGTCTATTAAATTGGGTACAGGTTATATAAACCATTATTTCCAACCCAACAAAAGGGAATTATCCATTACCAATGATAGTATTTCAACAAGGGCATCATTTAGTGACTACGCTACAACTACTCCTGAAATATTTGGATATTTATCCTATACCTTACAGAGTAAAACATTTGGTTATTATGATGTAGGTATAAGGTCGGTTTATTATAGTTTGGGTTTCGGACAATATTACATTTTACCGGAGCCCAGAATTTCAGCTCGGTGGAAGTTAAAAGATGAAAATTGGATTAAATTTTCTGCTTCTCAAACAAGGCAATTTTTTCATCAGTTGAATAATTTGACAATGGGTTTACCCTCAGATTTATGGGTTCCTTCAAATACAATTTTTAAACCAGCAAGTGCTACTCAATTTTCAATTGGATATACAAAATCAATGAAAATGTGGCAATTAAGTACGGAAGTGTTTTATCGAAAATTTGGAAATTTGCTAGAATATAAAGACAATGCAGTGTATATAACGACCAACAGGCAATGGGAAAGCTCAGTCACATCGGGGTCCGGTGAAACCAAAGGTTGGGAGATTATGCTAGAAAAAACCAAAGGTCAATTAACAGGTTGGATTTCGTATACATTAATTAAAAGTGATAGAACCTTTGCGAATTTAAACCAAGGGCAAACATTCCCTATTAGATATGATCGGCGACACAATATTTATTTTTTAACGAATTACAGATATTCAAAAAAACTGAATTTTAGTTTAAATTGGACTTACAATAGTGGGTTTGCGTATACACTGCCTGTTGGAATATTTCTTTCTCAAACTTCCAATGACCCCATTCATGATGTTTACATTTATGGTCAAAGAAATAACCGGAGATCTCGTGATAATCACAGAATAGATATTTCTGCCACATATAAATTACCCAAGAAACGAACTGAATCAAGTTGGGTATTTGGTATTTATAATGTTTACAACAGAATGAATCCATTTTATTTGAATTTGGGTTTGGGAAATGATGGCGGTAGAAGCTTATACCAAGTGAGTTTACTTCCGATTTTACCTTTTATTAACTATCAACTGAGTTTTTAATCATGCGAAGACTTTTGTTTGTTGTGTCGTTTTTTTCTATGTTTTTGATTGGGTGTGTTGAAGAAGTTGATTTAAATCAAAACGGTGATATTCCAAACAAACTGGTTATTCATGGTTACATAACACCAGATAGTCAGGTTACAATACAAGTTTCAAAGGTTGTTGGGGTTACAGATGGGTATGAACAAATTGCAGACGCCAGTTTGGAAGTAACAAATTTGCAAAGTCAGGAAAAGAAAAAATTATTATATAGGGGAAATGGATTTTATGCCGAATCAATGAACATAAAATGGAATGATAGTTTATCTATATCCATTTTACATGAGAATAACGTAATAAAACACAGAATTCAGATTCCTTCGAATGTGGTAATTAAAAAAGTTGATACGTTTACTAGTCTAATTAGTTTTGTAGGCAAAACAAGGGCTTACAGGATAGAGTTTAAGGATAGTGCTTACATTGAGAACTATTATAGAATGTATCTCATTCATAACTATTTAAATTATATATTTTCAGAAAATGGATCAAAGATTGATAGTTTTTATTCAAATGAAAAAGTCCCAATTTCAGGCAGTGAATTGCCATTTTTAAGAAATAATTTTAATACCTATTCAAATAAGGATCTTTTATTTTCTGATGAAAGTTTTAATGGATTAAATAGCCGTTTTGTTTTTTATGAAACATTGCCGAATTACCAATCAATTGATAAAAAATTGCTAAGCGTCACTGTGGTATTAGAAAACATTCACCAGGATTTATTTAATTATTTAAACTCAAGAAATGCACATATTTGGCAACAAAGCTCTATAACCCAGTTGCCTATTTTGGTTGAGGGAAATATTGAGAATGGATATGGTATTTTGAGTTCTTATTCAAAAGCCCAATTTATTATTAAATTTTAAATATTCTTAATTCAACCTCATCAATTCGAGCACCGGTCATTTTTTTTACGACAAATTCAAATTGGTTATGACGAATGATATCGCCAGTAGCGGGAATTCTTTCGGCACAATAAATGATATAACCACCTAATGTATTATAATCCCCTTTTGCAAGATTAAACTGATATTTTTCGTTGAGATAATCAATTTCTAAACGCGAAGAAAACCTAAAGTGATTTTCATTCAACACAATTTCATTCGCATCTTCCACATCAAACTCATCCTTAATTTCACCAAATATTTCTTCAACTACATCTTCAACGGTAGCGATACCAGCGGTTCCACCAAATTCATCAACAACAACAGCCATACTTTTGCGTTCGTTTAAGAATCTTCTTAGGATATCATGTGCTTCAAGTGTTTCACTTACAATAATTACTGGATGTAAAATATCGGTGATTTTCTCGGGCGAGTGGAACAAATCGCTGTGATGCACAAATCCAATGATGTTGTCGATATTGTCTTTAAAAATGAGAATTCGTGATAAGCTTGTTGAAATAAATAATTCACTAATGGTTTTAACATCTGTAATAATATCAACTGCAACCAGTTCGGTTCTTGGAATCATTAAATCCCTCACAATCACGTCGCTAAAGTCTAGAGCATTGCGAAAGGCTTCAGTATCAATATCTTGTGAGTTGAAATTTGAGGAATTTTCAATGCTAGAAATGTAATTGTCTAAATCTACTTTAGAAAACACTGTGGCTTCTTCGGTTAATTTTGTGTTTGCAAATAGTTTTAAAACCATTGCAGAAGCGGATTTTGTAAAGGAAATTATTGGCCAGAGTACAACATGAGCAATACGGAATGGAAATGCAAATAGAAAAATTAAACTATCTGCTTGAAGTTTAAAAATGGTTTTTGGAATAAATTCGGCTGTCACCAAAACCAATAGTGTACTTATAACAGTGGTTAGAAGAAAAACCAAAAACGTATTTGAAACAAATTTTGTGAGGTAAAAACTTAGAATATCACCAATTGCAATACCATATATCACAAGTGCTAAATTGGTAGCTACAAGTACTGTACTAATAAATTCATTGGGTTTTTTAATATATCTAGTTAACCATTTTCCGCCAAAGGAGCCATGTTTACTTTTTAGTTCTATTCTAAGTTTATTGGCTGAAATAAAAGCAATTTCCATTCCTGAAAAGAACCCAATCGTAATGAGACAAAAAAGCACAACAATCCATGAACTAAATTCAGGTGGCGTAAGAAGAGTAAGTATTGCAGGGAGAGGGTCAACCATTATTCGAATATACTTATTTAAAATTATTTATTAAAGTAGAAAGGTGTTTTGCATTCTTTTTTTAGGATTGCTAATTGTAAATTTGTTCATTAATGAAAACTGTTGGGATAATCGGAGGGGGCCAATTGGGATTAATGTTGATAGAAGCAGCAAAATCCTCTGGATTAGATGCGGAATATTATATTTTAGAGAGTCAATTAGATTGTCCTGCCGCCAAAGTTGCAGATAAAGTATTGATAGGAAATATTATAGATTATAATGCCATATTGGAATTTTCAAACCACGTTGATATTATTACTTGGGAAATTGAACACATAAATGTCGAGGCATTGTTGTTTTTGAGTCGACAAGGTAAATTAATCATCCCGCATCCAGAAGTTTTGGAAATAATTAAAGACAAGGGAGTTCAAAAACAATTTTATAAAAATCACAATTTACCAACTGCGCCATTTTTGATTGTTGATTGGACGATTTCCATTCAAGAGCAAATGGATGTTTTAAATGGAGATTTGTTGGTCGTAAAATTTAGAACTGGTGGGTACGATGGCAAAGGTGTTTTGATTATGACCAAGACAGAATTTTTGGAGGATGCTTTTCTCTTTGGTAAAGATATATTGATTGAACAATATGCAGACGATGCAACTGAAATATCTGTTATAGTTGCTGTTGGTCAAGATGGGAACTTGGTAACGTTTCCAAGCATAGAAATGTATTTTAACTCAAACAGTAATTTGGTTGAATTTTTATTTTCACCCGCACAAATTTCTGAAGAATCCGACATTCACTCAAAGGAAATTGCAATTTCGGCAGTAAAAGCATTAAAATCGGCTGGATTGTTTGCCGTAGAACTGTTTTTATTCAAAGATGGAGTTATCTGGATTAACGAAATTGCACCGAGGCCGCACAACAGTGGACATCACACCATAGAGGGCTGTGTTACCAGTCAATTTTTGCAGTTGAACAATATTTTGTTAGATAGAAAATTGGGAGACACTTCTTTAATTAAACCTAGTGCAATGATTAACATTGTCGGTCCAGAAGACTTTGAAGGGACTTATAAATATGCGCACATTGATTGGCTAAATTCACAGAAAGGCTGTTTTTTACACGATTACGGTAAAACCTTAAGTAAAGCCAATAGGAAACTAGGGCACATTACGGTAATGTCTGAAAATATGGAACAGTTAATTCAAAAATGCGAAACAGTGAAAGGGTTTATTTCGGTTAAACCGTCATAATTTCCTTTTCTTTATCCGTCAATAAATCTTCTGTCTTTTTAATAAAAGAATCGACCAATTTTTGAACTCTGTCTTCACCTTCAACCATAGCATCTTCACTAACCCCATCGGCTTTTAGTTTTCTAATTTTTTCGTTGGCTTCTTTTCTATAGTTGCGAATACCCACTTTTGAATTTTCAGACTCTACTTTGGCTCTTTTTGCCAATTCTTTTCTTCGCTCTTCTGTAACTGGGGGAATATTAATACGGATAGACTCACCATCATTTTGGGGTGCAAATCCAAGATTGCTATTTATAATGGCTGTTTCTATTGGTCTTATCAAAGATTTATCCCAAGCTTGAATCATTATAGTTCTGGCATCGGGGGTGTTAACATTTGCTACCTGACTTATTGGAGTTGCCGCGCCATAATATTCAACCATAACACTGTCTAGCATATCAGGACTAGCCTTTCCAGCGCGAATGCGTTGAAACTCGGTGGTGGTATGTCCCAGGTTTTTTTCTAGTTGAGACTTCAGTCTATCAATGATTTCATTTACACTGCTCATATCGCAAAAATATTGAAATTAAGTGAAGGATTTAATAGGCTCTTTCTTTTTTTCCTTCGTAATAGTATAAAAAGGACCTATTTGAAACAGCAACACCGCCAGGAGTTGGATAATTTCCGGTAAAATACCAATCACCAAGGTCGTTTGGACAGGCTAAATGTAAATTGTCTACTGTTTGAAAAAGAATGTTAAATTCGGCTCTAAGGTTATTGGGTTTTACTATATCTGCAATTTTTTTAGATATTTCGTCGTTTGTTAATCCTTCATATAATTTCTGAACAACATTTACTTGTTCAGCTACTGGCTTTGACAATTCAATTTTGGCTTGGTTGTAAATATCATGAATGAGTTGCTCATTGTTATTCTCTTTATGGATGGAAATTGCAGCTTGAAAAGCGGCAAAATCACCCAGTTTACTCATGTCGATTCCATAACAATCTGGGTATCTTATTTGTGGTGCAGAGCTAATAAGAATGATTCTTTTAGGCTCTAATCGATCTAAAATCCGTAAGATACTGGTTCGCAATGTAGTTCCTCTTACGACACTGTCATCCATAATTACAAGTGTATCTTGCCATGATTTAACGACGCCGTACGTAATATCATAAACATGTTCAACAAGGTCTTCTCTATCCGTATCGTTTGTGATAAATGTGCGCATTTTCACATCCTTTACAAGAATTTTTTCTCTTCTAGGTCTCCAAGATAAAATTTCATCCACTCTTTCTGGATTGTTAATTACGTCTACACTTTTCAATGCTTCGGCTTGAAGTACTCTGCGTATTTCATGAATGCCATCAATTAGGCCGTAAAAACTTGTGGATGCAGTATTAGGAACATAGCTAAATACAGTATTAACCAAGTCGTTTCCCAGCATTTCCATTGCAGGTTTGGCTAGCAATCTACCGAGTTCTTTTCGTTCGGCGTAAATGGCTTGGTCATTTCCACGGGAAAAGTATATGCGTTCAAAACTACAACTCAGGCGCTGTAAAGGGGGGATAATTTCTTCTTCAGAGAATGATCCATCTTTTTTTATGATTAAAGCGTTGCCGGGGCCGAGTTCTTTAACATCTTCAGGATAAACGTTAAATGCCATTTGAATGGCTGCCCTTTCACTTGCCACCACTACCACTTCATCATCGCAATAATAATGAGAGGGACGTATGCCTGATGGATCACGAATTATAAACGCATCGCCATGTCCTAACATACCCACCATATTAAATCCGCCATCTATGTTTTTAAATGTTCGTTTTAATATTCTGGAGATGGAGATTTCTTCTTTTATTTTTTCAGAAATTTCAAGGTTAGAGAATCCTTGTGATTTGTAGATACTAAAGAGCCTTTCATTTTCTTCATCAATGAAATGACCCAATTTTTCGAGCATTAAAACATTGTCACTTTTTTCTTTAGGTTGTTGACCCAAGGAAATTAAGTTTTGAAATAATTCTTCGGTGTTGGTTATGTTATAATTGCCGGCAAGCATTAGATTTCTTGCCATCCAATTGTTTTGTCTTAAGAAGGGATGGATATTTTCGATTGAGTTTCCGCCATAGGTGCCATAACGAAGGTGACCCAATAGCAGTTCCCCTGCATAGGGATAATTCTGTTTCAGGTAATCTAAATCTTCCTTAAATTCATCGGGGATTTCTAAAAGTGCTTTTGTAACAGCATCAAAAATATCTGGCAGTGCAGTTTTGGTTGCACTCCTTTGCCTAGCTAGATATCTTTTTCCAAAATCAGGATTTAATTTTACAATTCCTATCCCAGCACCATCTTGCCCACGATTAAGCTGTTTGGTCATAAGGAATTGCAGTTTATGGATACCATACCAGTAGGTACCATATTTTTCTTTGTAGTAGGAAAGGGGTTTTCTCAAACGGATAAACGCCACCCCACATTCGTGCTTAATTGCGTCACTCATGTGTAGTCAATGCAAATTTAAGCAATACTGTTGGATTTATGAGGAATTAAAAATCGTATTTTCAGGTTTATTCTTATTTTTGTGTTCATTAATACACATTAAAACCATGGCAATTAGAGAACCATTTAATTTAAAAAATTGGATAGACGAGAATAAACATTTGTTAAAACCCCCGGTTGCCAATAAAAATTTATATCCTGAAGGGACAGATTATATTGTGATGGTAGTGGGTGGACCAAATTCACGGAAAGATTACCATTTTAATGAAACAGAAGAGTTGTTTTATCAGTTAGAGGGTGAAATTACTGTGAGAATTCAGGAAGATGGTGTAAGGAAAGACGTGAAATTAAAAGCGGGTGACATGTTTCTATTGCCGCCAAATATCCCACATTCGCCCGGCAGAACTGAAGGTAGTGTTGGATTTGTTATTGAAAGGGTGCGTGAAGGAAAAGGATTTAAAGATGGCTTATTGTGGTTTTGTGATAATTGCAACACTAAACTTCACGAAGTATATTTTGAGTTAAAAAATATTGAGACAGACTTCATTCATCATTTTGATCATTTTTATGGATCAGTTGAATTGAGAACCTGCAAAAATTGTGGAGAGGTTTTAAACAAGCCTTAATCATGTACGAGTTCCACGGTGATAAAAGAAGATATTTTGAAATGACCTATTCGGTCACTAAAAATCACATTATTCCATTTTTAAAATCACATAATTCTTTTTCAGAAAACATGAATGTTTTGGAAATAGGATGTGGTGAAGCTGGCGTTTTAAAGGCATTTACAGAGTTAGGCTGCCATTGTACCGGTATTGAGCTTGAAAATTATAGGTTGGATTATGCAAGAGAATTTATGAAAGATGAATTGGCTAGCAACAAAGTTCAATTTTTGTGCAAGGACATTTACGATGTTAATCCAGAAGTAGAATTGGGTACTAAGTTCGACGTGATTATTTTGAAGGATGTAATTGAGCATATCCCGAATCAAGAAAAATTCATTCCCCAATTGCATAGATTTTTAAATGATGACGGATTTGTTTTTTATGCTTTTCCACCTTGGATGATGCCATATGGCGGTCATCAGCAAGTTTTACCGAAAAAAATTGCCTCTAAGTTGCCTTATTATCACTTGCTACCTGGGAAATTGTATCCTTTAACATTAAAATTGTTGGGAGTGAATGATAGTGGGATTAAAACCATGGAAGAAATACGGGATACTGGAATTAGTATAGAACGATTTGTTCGATTGAATAATCAATCTGGATTTTCCATTACTGCAAAAAAGTTTTATTTATTCAATCCAATTTATGAATTTAAATTCGGAATAAAACCGCGAATTCAAAGTAAATGGATGGCAAATTTGCCATGGTTGCGCAATTTTTTTACTATGGGAGTGTATTTTCTGTGCAAAAAAACACCGGAAATTGTGAAAAACTAGATAGATTGAGGCAATATTTTTCAAAAAATTGGGTTATCTGAATGTAAATTATGAAAAATACTTGCAAATACTTAAATTTGCCTATTACCATGTTTGCTAAATCGTTAAGAATAATAAGTCTATTGGTAGTTTGTTTTGTGTGTTTTTCAAATGCACAGGGGCAACCTAAAAAGAGATTTAAAGGAAAACCAATAGAAGTTGGTTTGACCGCAGGTGCGTCCAATTATATGGGAGAATTAACTCCATTTATCGCATTTAATGAAACCAAACCAATGGGTGGAATAATTTGCAGATTCAATTATTCTGATTTTATTACTCTGAGGGGAAACGCCCTATTCGGACAAATTGCGGGTGATGATAAAAACTATACTGACGTTGCCGAAAGGTATAAAAGAAATCTAAATTTCAAAAGTAATATCATTGAGTTTAGTGGTACTTTAGAGTGGAATTTAATGGGTTTTGAAGAAACACAGAGATTCAATCCAGGGTCTCCTTTTTTGTTCATAGGACTGGGTGTTTTTAAGTTTAACCCAATGACGCAGTTTAATTATGATCCAGCTATCCACACAACTGCAGCGTATGGTGATATTGCAAAACACGATGGACAATGGATAGAGCTTCAACCATTAAGTACAGAAGGTCAAGAGACTACAAAATTTAACGATAGAAAAAGATATTCTCTAACTCAAGTTACCATTCCATTGGGTGTAGGATACAAGAAACAATTTGATGATGTTTGGGCTTGGGGAGTAGAATTGGGTTTCCGTAAAACATTTACAGATTATTTGGATGATATTAGTACAACGTATGTAGATCCACAAATTACAGGTGGAAGCAATACGGGTTTAAGTGCTGCTCTCGCCGATAGAACTGTAGAGTTAGGCAATCCAAATCTCGTAAACGATTATGGTAGCGAAGAGAGATTAGGTGCGGCTAGAGGCAATGACGCAAACAGAGATTGGTATTTATTTTTTAATTTCACATTGACTAGGAAAATTACGGGTGGAAAACAAACCTGTTTCCAGTTTTAACAGGAACAAGCGCATTAGAATATTTCTAATATGGTGTTTTTTAACATTTACACCATTTAGGACTCTTGTTGCCCAAAAATATTTCTCCGGAAGAAATGAGTTTGGAATAGTCGCTGGAGTGAGTAATTATTATGGGGATTTATCACAAGGGCAAAATATCAAACATTTTCATCCATCTGTTGGAATTTATCAGAAATACAATTTAAACAATTATTTTTCTTTTAGAAATCAACTTAGTGCGTTAACCATTTCTGGAACAACCGATGGAAATAAAGATTACGAGTACCAGAATTTAAATTTTAAAACTGATATCTATGAGTTTTCGAGTATGTTGAATTTTGATTTTCATAAATTCGGGACAAACGTAAATAATGGGAACAAAACACCGTATTTTTTGATAGGTTTATCGGTTTTTAGATTTGATCCTAAGCGATTAGAAAATGAAGACATAAATTTGAGAACAATTAATTCAGAAATGAGGCCAGCAAGTTATAACCAAATGCAATTGGCTATTCCAATTGGGATAGGTTATAAATTTAGAAGTGCGCCTAGAAGACATAAAGGGGCATGGATTTTTGGAGTTGAAGCAATTTGGAGGAAAACATACGTTGATTATATTGATGATGTAAACGATGTCTATCCAGATTATAAGGCAATTTCAGACAAACAAGGCAATGGTTCTGCTCAGTATAGTCAAGCGCAGACTTTAAATGGTCTTTCTAAATTGAAATCTGGAACTTTTAGGGGTGATACTCATCTCAAAGACTGGTATTATTTCTATGGTATTAACCTTTCATACCGATTTACACCCTTTATTTGCAGATAATTTAAAGCATTGGCAAATTTAGAATTATATCCGCAAATTATCTCAAATCGTGTACCCAAACATGTAGCCATAATCATGGATGGAAACGGTCGTTGGGCGAAAAAACAAGGATATTTAAGAATGTTTGGACATAAACAAGGTGTAAATTCTGTAAGAACTGCTTTGGAATTTGCCTCCGAATTGGGCATCGATTTTATTACTTTATACGCATTTTCAACAGAAAACTGGAATAGACCTAAAACAGAAGTCAACGCATTAATGCAATTATTGGTAGATACTGTCGAAAAGGAAATTCCTTCATTAATGAAAAACGGAATTCGATTAAAGACATTGGGGAACATTTCTCAATTACCGAGTAAATGTATCAAACAGTTGAATCATACCGTTGAAATTACAAAAGACAATCAAGGCACTACTTTGGTATTGGCCTTGAGTTACAGTGGACGATGGGATTTAATTGAAGCAACAAAAAACATAGTAAATCAAGTTAGGAACAACAATCTTAACGTCGAAAATATTACAGAAGAAACAATAACTAGAGCATTGAATACATCTGAATTTCCTAATCCAGATTTATTAATTCGAACCAGTGGTGAAATGAGAATTAGTAATTTTTTGTTGTGGGAAATTGCCTATTCGGAAATTCATTTTACCGATGTGTTGTGGCCTGATTTTAAAAAGGAAGATTTTTTAAAAGCAATTTTAGATTATCAAAGTAGAGAAAGACGGTTTGGTAAAACCACAGAACAATTAACATGAAATTGATAAAATTTTTAAAGTACATAATATTCGTAGTTTGTTTTTATTTTCAAACTGCTTTCAGTCAAGACAGTACATATAAAAATGCGCCTTTAATTGAATATAATTATATTGAACCCGCAGTTTATAAAATTAAAAATATAGACATCAGAGAAGTCGATGGGAATCCAGTTCAAAAAGCATTGCTTGTTTTGTATTCCGGATTGTCTATCGGACAGGATATAAAAGTCCCAGGAAATGACATCCCCAAAGCGCTAGAAAATATTTGGTCAAAAGAGTACTTTTCAGATGTTCAGGTTTTTTTCATGCCAACAGGGAAAGACAATGAAATCGTGGTTCAGTTTTTAGTCAAAGAGCAATCGAGGTTAAATGGACATAGATTTTTAAGTGTTTCAAATTCTCAAGCAAAATCACTGAAGGAAGAGTGTGGTTTGAAAAAGGGTATGTACATTACTCCGAATTTAGTAAATAGAACCATTCAGAAAATAGAAACCTATTTCCAAGATAAGGGATATTACAATGTTCAGGTTGCAGTAAAAAGACCAGAAGCAAAAGATCCAAAAGGACAACCCATGCGTGGTTACAAGAATTTTGATTTTGTTATTGAAAAAGGACCTAAAGTAAGGGTTTATGATTTCGTTTTTAATGGAAACGAAAAAGTTGAAGATAAAGTACTTAGGGCTTCCATAAAAGGGATAAAAAGAAGGTACAAAAAGTGGAATATTTTTGCTAGTTCTAAATTTTCTGAAACCAAATTTGAAGAAGAAAAATTAAATATTATCAAAAAATATCAAAGCATGGGATATAGGGATGCCCGTATTCTATCCGATAGTGTATCCATGAGGGGAGACAATAGAATTATTGTTCATGTTAATTTGGTAGAAGGGAATTTATACAGATATAAATCTATAGCTTGGAAAGGGAATACAAAGTATTCAACGACTTTATTGGATACGCTTTTGGGAATTAAAAAGGGCGATATCTTCAATCAAACGCTTTTAGATGAACGTTTATTTTCTAATCCTGGTGGTTTCGACATTCAGACACTTTATATGGATGCCGGTTATTTGTTCTTTAATATGACTCCTGTTGAAATTGGTGTACTCAATGACAGTATTGACTTGGAAGTCAGGATTATGGAAGGACCGCAAGCAGTAATTGGAAGGGTAACATGGACTGGCAATACTAAAACAGCAGATCGTGTAATTTTAAGAGAATTAAGAACCAAGCCAGGCAATACGTTTTCACGAAGCGATATTCAACGTACCATGCGAGATTTGGCCGCAATTGGTTTATTTGACCCAGAACAAATGGGGGTTAATCCAAAACCAAATCAAAGCGATGGAACGGTAGACATAGAGTATAAATTGGTGGAAAAGCCTTCTGATCAAATTGAGTTAAGTGGTGGTTGGGGTGGAAATGGATTTTCTACTACACCAACATTAATTGGTACAGCGGGTGTTTCTTTGAATAATTTCAGTGCGCGTAAATTGTTTCATCCTAAATTATGGAATCCGGTGCCAACTGGTGATGGCCAAAAATTGTCATTGAGAGCGCAAAGCAATGGAACAAATTATCAAGGCTATAATTTTTCATTTACAGAACCATGGTTAGGTGGATATAAACCTACTTCCTTGTCGGTTTCGTTGTTTCATACAGTTAACAGCTTTGATTTTAGGCAAAAAGAGGATCCATTGAGGCAGGTATTCTTTAACACCGGTATGAATATAAGTATTGGAAAAAGGTTAAAGTGGCCAGATGATTTCTTTAGTATACAGTATACCTTTAGTTTTCAGCAGTATCGCATGCAAAACATGGATGGAGGTTTTTACGGATTTCCAACAGGTTTTCAAGGAATATCTTATAATCCTTCCGTTCAGGTGGTTTTGGCTCGTACTTCTGTTAGTGATATGATTTATCCAATGTCTGGAAGTAAATTCACCTTCTCACTTCAAGGTACACCGCCATTGAGTTTAATGAACAATAAAGATTACTCTAATATTTCATTGAACGATAAATATAAATGGGCAGAGTTTTATAAGTTTAAAGTGGATGCGGAATGGTATACCCCCGTTTATAAGAAACTGGTTTTAATGGCAAAAGCACGATTGGGTTATTTGGGTTATTATAATCCAGAAATTGGACCTACATTTTTCGAACGCTTTCAAGTAGGTGGTGCTGGTATTTTTGGATTTAACATTGCCGCTACAGAGATTATATCTCAAAGAGGATATGACAATTATACCATCTCTCAAACTGCAATGGGAAGTTCTGCGGGAGCGCCAATATTTAATAAATTCACCTTGGAATTGAGACAAGCAATTACAACCGGTCAGACTGCAACCGTTTATGGCTTGGCATTTTTAGAGGCGGGTGATGCTTGGTCTGATATTAGCAAGTACAATCCCTTCCAATTAAAACGTGCTGCCGGAGTTGGTGTGAGATTATTTATGCCGATGTTTGGTTTGATTGGTTTAGATTACGCTTGGGGTTTTGATTATAAGGATGTTCCCAAAAGTGGTCAGCCAACCCAATTACACTTCTTTATTGGTCAGCAATTCTAAAAATTGAATTCAATGCCTTGTGCTAAAGGCAAATCTTTTCCATAGTTTATGGTGTTGGTTTGTCTTCTCATATAGGCTTTCCAAGCATCGGATCCACTTTCTCTTCCGCCACCCGTTTCTTTCTCACCACCGAAGGCTCCGCCAATTTCGGCACCCGAGGTTCCAATGTTAACGTTTGCAATTCCACAATCAGAACCAAGACTTGACAGAAATAACTCTGCTTCTTGCAAGTTGTCTGTAAATATTGCACTGGATAGACCTTGTTTTACTTCATTTTGGATTTGAATGGCATTGATTATTTCGCCAGTGTATTTTAATAGATATAAAATGGGAGCAAAAGTTTCTTCTTGAACAATTTTGTAATTTGGTTCGGCTTCAATGATTGTTGGCATTACGTAACAATTGGATTCAAAATTGGAACCATTTAATATTTCATTTCCAACCAACAATGTTCCTCCTTCATTTATTGCTGCTTGGATTGCATTAGAATAGGCATTTACAGCCAATTGATCAATTAATGGTCCAACATGGTTTGCTGAATTTAAGGGGTTTCCCACTTTTAATTGCGTATAAGCTTTTGTTAAAAGTTCTTTAAATTCTTGATAGATTGATTCGTGAATAATGACCCTTCTAGTCGATGTACATCTTTGACCGGCAGTACCGATGGCTCCAAATAGAACAGCACGTAGAGCCAATTTTAGATTGGCATTGGAACTTATAATTATGGCATTGTTTCCTCCGAGCTCTAGAATGGTTTTTCCGAGTCTTTTTGAAACGGTTTCGGCAACTTTTTTGCCCATTCTAGTGCTTCCAGTGGCACTAATAAGACTTACACCTCTAGATTCACACAGCCATTCACCTACTTGAACTCCGCCTTGAACAATAGACAATAAACCTTCAGGGAGATTGTTTTTTTGTAAAACTTCTTTCACTATGTTTGAAATGGCATGGGCCGAAGCGGGCGTTTTTTCTGATGGTTTCCAAATGCAAGTATTTCCACATATAAGTGCAATCATGGCATTCCAGCTCCAAACCGCAACAGGAAAATTAAAGGCAGAAATAATACCAACTACTCCCAAGGGGTGCCATTGTTCGTACATGCGGTGATTTTCTCTTTCACTGTGCATGGTTAATCCATGTAATTGTCTACTTAAACCTACCGCAAAATCGCAGATATCAATCATTTCTTGAACTTCGCCTAAACCTTCTTGTAGGCTTTTACCCATTTCGTAACTTACAAGTTCACCAAGTGGTTGTTTGAATTTGCGCAATTCTTCTCCAATTTGTCTAACAATTTCGCCTCGTTTTGGGGCTGGAATAGACTTCCAATATACAGAAGCCGTTTTGGCTTGTTGCAATATTGAATCAAATATTTCAAAATCGCATTCTTTGAATTTTGTTATTAATTGGCCATCAACCGGGCTATAATCATTAAATTCATTTACAGAACTAGAGTTGTTATAAAATTGAAGACCAGATGTAGCACTTGGAATTTCATTTCCAATATTTAGTAAAGTAAGAAAATTATGCATAATGATTTTAAAGCGAAGGTATGAATTATCTCTTTTTAATTATCAGGTAAACAGCTGTAAGTAGAAAAAACATTCCAACAACTGTATTCCAATAAAGAGTTTCAGAGTCAAAAAACCCTAAAATTACCGCAGTAATTGGAATGATAAACGTGTTGGTAGAAGCCACTACAGCAGACGTAAACTTAATCACGTAATTAAAAATAATCATACTTACTGCACTACCCACAAAACCCAGTGCAAATAGATATGTAAATGCGGTGTTGGCATTAATGGGTTTTCCGTGTTCGTAAAATTCAAATGGACCTGGATAGGCATCCCAGATGCTTTTTAAATCTGTATTTAATAGAACTACCGAATAAAGAATCCCCACAAAAAAGAAGGGATATGCCGTTTTTACCATACCCGGTAAATGACCAAATTTATTTTTTATTATATTGATATTTAAACCATAAAGCACGGCGGACATTAGCGGCATTAGTGCACCGATTGGATTGATTGATTGTTGGGTATTGATTATACTTGGCACAAATAAAAATATGGCCCCAATTAAACCCAAAAATACACCGATGGCCCCTTGTTTGGTCATTTTTTCTTTGAATAACCAAATCCCCAAAAGCAATGTAAACATTGGAGTAAATGCATTTAAAACTCCGCTTAATCCGGATGGAATAAGGCGACCAGCAGTTGCAAAAAAGTAAGCCGGTATGGCATTTCCAAATACACCACTTGCCATGAGCCATAAATAGTCTTTAATTTGTAAATTTTGTGTCTGTTTTTTGGGGGATATGTAGGGTAGATAAATGGAATATTTGATTACCCATGGCAACAAAATGATTCCGGCAACGGTTAACCTTATTCCGGCCACTTGAATGGGGCTAAAGACCATTAAGCCTATTTTTATGAGCATAAATGAACTGCCCCATATACAACCCAAAAGCACAATTAAAAGAATCGGCAACCACTGATTTTTCACTCTACAAAAGTCGGTGAAAACAAATTGAATGGTAACGCTATCAAAATAAAATCCGAAATTTGTTATTCATGCGTTATCTATTTGTATTCTTAATTTTGAACATTTTTATATCTGGTGTTATGGCTCAAATCCCAGATGAAATTATTGAATATGAAAAAATTGGGTTTCAAAAAAGAAAGAGAATTGAAAAAAGAGACAGTGATACTGCTTTTCATGGATTTTCAATTCATTATCATAGATGTATTTGGAAGTTAAATCCAAGAATTAATGCAAATTTAAATGGCAGGGTTTTATTTGGAATTCAACTTCTGGATAATTTAGATTCTATTGCCATTGATTTGGTTAGTGGCTTGGGTATTGATAGTGTCATTTACCATGGAAAAAAGGCCAATTTTACGCGGAAATTGGATAAAGTGTACATTTATCATCCCTCAAAATGGTTTAAAAATTCGAGGGACTCTTTTGAAGTGTATTATTCTGGTAATCCAATAAGTGCAGGAAGTGGATATGGCGCCTATGTTTATGACAATCACAGTTCTGGACCCATTATACAAACATTGAGTCAGCCTTACGGAGCTCCATTTTGGTGGCCTTGTAAACAAACTTTAAGTGATAAAATTGATTCGATGGATATTTACATTGAGACTGCCAAAGATCTAAAAGCAGGTAGCAATGGAAAATTGATGCGTGTAACACCAAGTAAAGATATAAATTACCATATTTTTCATTGGAAACATAGATTCCCTATTGCTACATATTTGGTGGCAATTGCGGTTTCAAATTATGCTGAATTTACCGATTATGCGCATTTTGCGGGAAAAACAGATTCGTTGGCGGTGGTTAATTATGTTTTCCCTCAGTTTGAGGCTAAATCACGTATAGAGGCCAAACGGGTGTTGCCCATGTTAAGATTGTTCGATAGTTTATTTACTCCTTACCCGTTTATGACTGAAAAATATGGACATGCTCAATTTACTTCCGGTGGTGGAATGGAACATCAAACAATGAGTTTTATGGTGAATTTCTCCTTCGATTTAATTGCACATGAATTGGCACATCAATGGTTTGGTGACATGATTACCTGTGCATCGTGGAATGATTTATGGCTAAATGAAGGATTTGCGACCTACTTAACAGCAGTTTGTTTTGAATATATAGAATCAGATGAAGTCTTTAAAGATAAGATGCGGGGAATGCGCGGAGACATCACTTCTGATCCCGATGGATCCGTTTTTCCTAAAGATACAAATATTGTAAATGTTCTATTTAATGGCCGTTTGACCTACAGGAAGGGAGCCTGGTTATTACACATGTTGCGTGTTCGTTTGGGGGATTCATTGTTTTTTGAGGGATGTAGAAATTACTTAAAAAGCAATTCTGCGTATGGATTTAGCACCACAGCTCAATTTCAGAAAATAATGGAGGATGTTTCCGGAATTGATTTAGGTGTATTTTTTAAGCAATGGTATCTAGGTGAAGGATTTCCATATTTAAAAATAAATTGGAAACAAAGGGGGAAGACTGTCGAACTAAAAATAGATCAGACTCCGTCAAATTCCAATGTTCCATTTTGGGATGTAAATATTCCAATCCTATTTAAAAATAGCACCGAATCTGTTTTATTGGAATTTCGTCCAGATAGCTTGAGCAAGATTTACAAATTCGATGTGCCATTTGGCATTGATACGGCTATTTTTGACCCAAATGTGACATTGTTAGCTAAGGCATCCATGGGTGGGTTTAATTTAAGTAAAATTCAACAGGAGGAAATCGTAATTTTTCCAGTACCGGCCAACGATGTATTGAGTATATCCTCCCGAAATCCAAATATTTTAAAAGTAGAAATGTATAATTCTACCGGTGCATTTCTCAAAGAACAGTCATTTCAAAATGAAAAAAGTGTCAATATCGAAACCAAACACCTACCGGATGGTTACTATTTTATAAAAGTTTATACTAAAGATTTTGTATATTCGAACAAGTGGTTAAAATGAAGAATAAATTTACATACGTACTAATTTCTGCCTTGATGGTTATTGCCTTTTTTTCAGGTTGTGATAAGGAAAAACCAACCGTAGTTACTGAAACTAAAGTAACTGGAGTAGAAGTTAGTTTTGACGCGTTATTGAACAATGAACCTCTACTTCCATTGGGAGTGTCAGATTTAACGGCAAAAAATGGGGGTGAATTTATCAATATTTCCAATTGGTCTTTTTTGATTTCTAATTTTGCCTTGGTAAAAGAGAACGGCGAAGAAGTGAAACTGGGCGATGGATATCAATGGATTAGCGTTCGTTCTAATCGTACGAAGTTTAAGTATACTGGCATTCCTACTGGCAATTACAAATCCATAAAATATACGATAGGATTGGATTCAGCAGTAAATCATGGTGACCCTAATATTTGGGGGGCCGAACATCCGTTGAACCCAAATTTAACAGGTTTGCATTGGGGTTGGTCGGGTGGTTATATTTTCCACGTTTTAGAGGGCAATTTTAAATCATCTTCAAGTTCTAGCACATCAGGTTATAGCTTTCACACAGCTACAATGCGATTTGTGCGCAATTACGAATTGAATTTGAATTTTTCTATGGAAGAAGGAAAAACCAAAATCGCCAATATTACCATGAATGCAGACAAGTATTTCGATGCCAAGAATTCAATTTTGTTAAAAGTGAAATCCGGCAGCCATTCCGAAGGAAGCGAAGAAGATGTTTTGCTTATGGATAAATTTGTTGAGAATATGTCTAGTGTATTTGTGTTGTCACAAGTAAAATAGGATCGGTTATGAATAACATAGTTGGGCGTTTTTGGATTGGGATCGTACTTTTCGCTCAGGTTTTTGCGTCGTCTTGCAGGGAAGAAGACAATGCAATTAAAACTGACGGTGTTTATGCACCCACTAAAATTGATCCTACCATAATATTTCCAAAAGAATTTGGAGTGCCTTCCTTACCAAAAGATAATCCATTAACCATTGAAGGTGTTTATTTAGGGAGAATGTTGTTTTATGATCCTGTATTGTCTATTGATTCTTCTATTAGCTGTGCGTCATGTCATAAGCAGGAATATGCCTTTGCGGACCCAGTTGCTTTTAGTAATGGGGTTTTTGGACTTAAAACGGGAAGAAATGCATCGGCACTCTTTAACATGGCATACAATAAGAAATTTTTCTGGGATGCACGGGTAAATACTTTAAGGGATTTGGTGTTTGAGCCCATTCAAGCACACAATGAAATGTCCATGACTCTGCCGTTATTGAAGGATAAATTGTTAAAAATCAACCGATACAAAGAGTTTTTTAAAAAGGCATTTAATTCGGAACCCAATGTATTTGATATGTCATTGGCTATGGAACAATTTTTACTAACTATCGTTAGTAAGGATTCGCGTTTTAATCAATTCTTTCCCGGTGATAATATTTCCATTTTAAATGCATCTGAATTGCGTGGCGCATTTATTTTCAATGGATTGGTGGATTTTGATGCCAATGGAAAGACAAAGGGATCGGATTGTTTTCATTGCCATGGAGGAGAATTGGCGCAACAAAACAACATAAGCATGGGAGGGATTTCGAATAATGGTTTAGACATGAATTTCGAAGATTTGGGTTTTGGGGGCATAACAAATTTAGGTCAAGACAAAGGAACGTTTAAGACACCTTCTCTCATTAATATTGCCCTTACTGGCCCGTACATGCACGACGGTCGTTTTAAAACGCTGGAAGAGGTAATTGATCATTATAGCGACAATGTAAACTACAGTTCGCCCACCTTACATCCTCAAATGAGCATACATGGAGGCAAGCAATTAAATTTAAGTCAACAACAAAAAGATGATTTGTTGGCTTATTTGAGAACCATGACCGACAATGTTTTTATAACAAATCCAAAATATTCGAATCCATTTTAGTATCCAAGATTAGGAGACAACCATTTTTCCGCTTCGGTAATGTTCATTTGTTTGCGTTTGGCGTAATCTTCAATTTGGTCTTTACCAAGCTTTCCAACACCGAAATATTTTGAATTGGCATTTGCAAAATAGTATCCACTCACACTGGAAACTGGATACATGGCCATGCTTTCTGTTAGTTTTATTTTCGTGTCTAGTTGTGATTCTAAAATATTGAATAGGGTAATTTTTTCAGTATGATCTGGACAAGCTGGATAACCCGGTGCTGGTCTAATGCCTTGATAATTTTCTGTGATTAGGTCTTCTGTAGAAAATTCTTCGGTGGCTGAATAACCCCAGTAATTTTTTCGAATTTGTAGATGCGTATATTCCGTTAAACTTTCTGCCAATCTATCGGCCAATGATTTTGCCAAGATACTGTTGTAATCATCGTGGTTTTTTTCAAATTCATCTACAATTTTATCGAGTCCAATTCCGGCTGTAACAGCAAATCCCCCTATGTAATCATCTTCATTTGGAGAAATAAAGTCCACCAAAGAAATATTGGGAATCCCTGCAGCCATTTTTCTTTGTTGTCTTAAAAAATGGAAAGTAAAAGGAGTTTGATTTTCAGCTGTTATTCCTTGAATAATAACATCTTCACCCTGTCTTTTTACGGGCAATATAAAAAAGGAGGCAAGATTTTTTAATGGGTTGGTTTTTTCCCAGTCATCTAACATTTTATTGGCATCGTTGAAGAGGGATTGCGCTTCATTCCCTACAATTGGGTCTTTTAATATATCCGGATATTTACCAGCCAATTCCCAAGTTTGAAAGAATGGAGTCCAGTCGATGTATTTACGTAAAATGTGGAGTGGTGTATTCTCTATCTGAAAGAAACCAGTTTGCTTGGGTTTTGTAATAATGTTGTTGAATTGGTAAGGATTTGCTTTGGCCGTATTGAATTCAATAATGTCTTTCGCAATTTGTCTTTTGGCGTGATTTTCAGATAATTCAGTATATTCCTTGCGTATTTTTTCGGAGAAATTTTGTTTGGTTTCAGGGTTTAATAGCTGCCCAACTACTGGCACAGACCTACTTGCGTCCGTGACATGTACTACGGGAAATTGCAAATTGGGGGCAATTTTCACGGCAGTATGAATTCTTGAAGTAGTGGCACCACCAATTAATAAGGGAATGTTTAAATTTAGACGATTCATTTCAGATGCAACGTATACCATTTCATCCAATGAAGGTGTAATTAAACCACTTAATCCAATAACATCTGCACCCCACTCAACAGCACGATTTAGGATTTTATCGGCAGAAACCATTACCCCTAAGTCTTCGATTTCATAATTGTTACAAGCCAAAACAACACCTACAATGTTTTTTCCTATGTCGTGAACATCCCCTTTTACCGTGGCAAGTAAAACTTTACCTTGGGCTCTGCTATTGGGATTGTCTTTTTTTTGTGCTTCCAAAAAGGGTTGCAGGTAAGCAACAGACTTTTTCATTACTCTGGCGCTTTTTACAACTTGTGGTAAAAACATTTTTCCATCACCAAAAAGGTCACCTACATAGTTCATCCCATCCATAAGTGGTCCTTCAATAACCAACAGAGGGTCTTTTATGAGGTCTAACACTTCTTGGGTGTCTTCGTCAATAAAGTCTGCTATCCCTTTAACGAGACTATGGGTAAGACGTTCTTTAATTGGCAAGAAGCGCCATTCTTTTTGTTCAATCGGGTCAATTTTTTTCCCTTTTACGGTATCTGCGAATTGAACCAATCTTTCAGTAGCGTCATCTCTTCTATTTAAAAGTACATCTTCAACATGTATTAATAAATCTTGAGGGATGTTTTCGTAAATCTCAATCATTCCAGCATTTACAATACCCATGTCGAGTCCGGCTTTGATGGCATGGTATAAAAATGCACTGTGCATCGCTTCACGCACCACATCATTCCCCCTAAAAGAAAAAGAAATATTTGAAACACCACCTGAAACCTTGGCTCCGAATAAATTCTGTTTTATCCATTTTGTGGCTTCAATAAAATCGATTGCATAGTTATTGTGTTCATCGATTCCCGTTGCAACGGTTAAAATATTTGGGTCAAAAATGATGTCTTGTGGATTAATATTTGCTTCATTTACAAGCAAATCATAAGATCGTTTACACACATCAATTTTGCGCTGAAAGGAATCGGCTTGACCGGTTTCGTCAAAGGCCATGACAACCATAGCGGCACCGTATCTTTTTACGATTTTGGCTTTTTTAATGAATTCTGCTTCACCATCTTTTAATGAAATGGAATTCACGATGCCTTTTCCTTGAAGACATTTTAGACCCGCTTCAATGACTGTCCATTTGCTGGAGTCAACCATAATTGGTACTTTAGAAATATCGGGTTCGGCAGCAATTAAATTTAGAAAGGTGGTCATGGACTCTGCACCATCTAGCATGCTTTCGTCCATATTAACATCGATTATTTGAGCGCCATTTTCAACTTGTTGACGGGCTACTTCAA